>CAKZVN010000191.1 GCA_937922105.1 uncultured Litorilinea sp. | reverse complement strand
CCTACCTGGCGGTCTTCGATGGGCATCATCTCTACAGCAACACCTGGAATCCGCCCGCAAACCTCACCGCCACCAACGCCAAATTTGCCGCGCAGGTGGCGCAAGCCGGCGCGCGCCTGGGCGCGACCAAACTCTGGGTTGCTACGGTGATGCCCGGCTACGACGATGTGCGCATCCGTCCGCGCGGGGGCTTTGCCAAAGACCGCGAAGGCGGCGCTTATTTCGAGCGCAGCTGGAATGCGGCGATTGCCTCCAACCCTAGCTGGATTGTGATCAACAGCTTCAACGAATGGCCCGAAGGTTCTTACATTGAGCCGAGCGTAGCCCACGGCGACCGCTACCTCGGCATTGCCGCGGCCTATAGTGCGGCTTTCAAGGCCGGCGGCGGCGCAGCGGTTGTGCCTGCCCCGCCTCCCCCTATGCCCACCCCGCCGCCGCCCACGCCGACACCTGTGCCGACAGTCCCGACGGCGTATGTTAACACGGCGCTGCTCAATCTGCGCGCTGGGCCGGGCACCGCCTTCGCAGTGGTGGGCCAAGCACGCAGCGGCGCGGCGCTGGTAATTCGCGGTCGTTCCACCCAAGCGCCGGATTGGTGGCAAGTGGAACAGGGCGACACGCTTGTCTGGGTCTTCGGCGGCTTGGTCACCACCGGGGGGCCGATGGATCAGGTCGCTTGGGTCGCGGATGCGCCCACGGCGCAGGCCGAGGCGCTTGCTGCCGCCGCGGCAGACGAGGTATCTACTGCTCAAGATGGCGATCGGCCCGCTGAGCCGCGCCAATCGGCGTCGAACACGGTCCTGTTGAGTCTGCCGGTGCTGTCGCCCCCGCTTGATCCCGACTTCCGGCCCGTCACACCCTATCTTGCCCGCTGAGCCTGCCCGCGCCCGTATAAGGAGAGGCCCATCCATGCCCAGCCAGATTCCCGCCTCTGTGCGCCAACGCCCTCTGGAAGACGCCATCGAACGTGTCCTGATTGACGCCGATGCCCTTGCGGGGCGTATCCGGGAATTGGGCGCGGTCATCAGCCGGACCTATCAAGGCCAAGACTTGCTGCTCATTTCCGTGCTCAAAGGCAGCATTGTCTTCATGGCGGACCTGATTCGTGCCATCTCCATTCCCCATGAAGTGGACTTCATGGCGACCAGCAGTTACGGCACGGGCACCCAGAGCAGCGGCGTCGTCCGCATCCTCAAAGACCTCAACAGTTCAATCGAGGGGCGCAACGTGCTTATTGTCGAAGACATCATTGACAGCGGGCACACGCTTAACTATTTGGTGCGAATTCTTCAAGAGCGCGGCCCGGCGAGCCTGCGCATCGTGGCTCTTTTGGACAAACCGGAGCGCCGCGAAGTCCAGACCCAGGTAGACTGGGTTGGGTTCTCGATTCCCAACGACTTCGTGGTCGGCTACGGCCTGGACTACAATGAGATCTACCGCAACCTACCCTACATCGGCGTCCTCAAAGCGGACGTCTACCGTGGCAAATAGCCGGCATCTGCGCGTCGTCTGCATAGCGCTGGCGCTCTGGCTCCTGCTGGTCCCCGGCCTGCACGCGCAGGACAGCCCGCGCACCTATACCGTGGTGGCGGGCGACACGCTCTTTGTGATTGCCCAGCGTTTCGGCGTCTCGCTGGATGAGTTGGTCGCGGCAAACGGCATCACCAATCCCGACCGTCTGGAGATCGGGCAAGTGCTGATCATCCCGACCCCGGGCGCCGGTCCTGCCGGCGTTCCCACGACCGGTGATGTGCGCGCGCTGCCGGGCGACACCATCGCGTCCATCGCACAGCGCACCGGGCAATCACCGGAGGAATTAGCTGCGAGCAACGGTCTGAGTGTGTATGCGCGGCTCTTCCCCGGTCAACCGCTGCAAGTGCCACGTGCTGCCATTCCCGAACCGCCGCTGCGCTACGGCGCGATCACCCAGGTGCGCGTGCCGGAACGGCTGGTGCAAGGGCGCACCGGCGTTGTGATCGTGGAGGCGCGGCGCAATGTCACGCTCAGTGCTACCTGGAACGACTTGCCGCTCACCTTCCTGCCGCTGGATGCCGAGGGCCGTCGCCAGTTTGCCTACCTCCCCGTCCCCGCGCTGATTGCGCCCGCATCGTACTGGTTGACCGTGAGCTATCTCACCGGCGACGGTCTCTCCGTCAGCCGCTCGTGGATGATCCCGGTGGCGGCGGGCGGCTATGACAGCCAGGTGATCAACCTGCCGCCGGATCGCGGCGCGTTGCTCGACCCTGCGCTGGTGCAAGCCGAAGCCGCCAAAGTCAACGCCGTGTGGAGCGAGCGCACGCCCGTCACTTATTGGACTGGTCCCTTCAGCCTGCCCATCGGCGCGGAGTACCCCACCACCAGCCCCTTTGGTACGCGACGGAGCTATAATGCCGGTCCCTTTAGTGACTATCACGCGGGCCAAGACTTCGGTGCGCCCACGGGTGTGCCGGTCTTTGTGCCGGGCGACGGTGTGGTGTTGCTGGTGGAGATGCTCACCGTGCGTGGGGGCGCGGTGATTATTGACCACGGCGGCGGTGTCCTCACCGGCTATTGGCATCTGAGCGAGATCACGGTCCAGGTGGGTCAAGCCGTAGCCCAGGGGGACGTGCTGGGTCTGGTCGGCAATACGGGGCTTAGCACGGGCGCGCATCTGCACTGGGAATTGCGTATCTACGGCATTGCCGTAGACCCCATGCAATTTTTGCAGGAGCCGCTGGTTCCCCTTCCCGCGGGTTAAGGGGAGAGAGCATGCCCAATGCAAACGCCGCCCCCAGCACCGGGAGCGGCGTCCATCCAACCAGCCGAGCGCAAGGCGCGCCGGATAGGTTACTCCTCTTCTTCGTCGGCTTCCTTGCCGCGACCGACCACTTCCGGCTCGACGTTGACTTCGCCCACCGACTCCTCAATGATCGCCACGCGGTTGACGATCATGCTGAAGACATGTTCGTCGGGATCGCCCAGATACTCCACGCCGGGGATTTTGGGCATGGCTGCAATGGTGATGGGGTTGTCCAGGGAGAGGTTGGTCAGATCCACTTCGATGCTGGCAGGGATGTCGCTGGGCAGCGCCGAAATCTCGATCATATCCATCGCCTGCAAGACCATCACGTCCGCGTTGAGCGCCGTCGGCTTGCCCACGCCGAAGACGGGTACGCTCACGTGTTGCTTCTCGCTCATGTTGACCGCAAACAGGTCCACGTGCGAAATGGACTGATCAAGCGGGTGGCGTTGAATTTCGCGCACCAGTACGTTGTGCTTGCCGCCGCCCTGGACCTGCAACTGGACCAGCTGGGAGAAGCCGCCGTGGTGCAAGGTGGTTTCCAGCGCGCGCGCCGGGATCTGCAAGTTGAGCGGCTGCGGTAGATTGCCGTAGACCACCACCGGCACCAGCCCTTGTCGGCGCAATTGGCGTACCTTGCGCCCGGTCAGGCTACGCGGCTGGGCCTCCAAAATTAGTTCCGACATGAAAAGAACTCCCCCTCTGTGCGCGATGCGCTCGAATTCGTGTACCAGATTGCCGTGAAATTGCTTACTGTCGGCGCGAAGCCGGCGCTTTTCTGCCGTGGCAGAGCTATGCTTGGCGGCGCTTGCCGAGGCGGGCAAAGAGCCGCCCAATACTCAACAACACGATGCCCAGTGCAGCGCCTGCTGCCAGCGCCGTCTTGACGGTGAACAGGGTGCTGACGTTGCCTTCCACATGGCCCGCTACCAAGAAGACTGTGCGCGCCTCTTCAGCCTCCACATGACCTGCCACCAGCATGGGGGTGACTGCGTCGTTCAGCCACGCCTCTTTGGCGCTTACCAGCGAGATGACGCTGTCACGTATTTCCAATGAGCCGGCGCTCGTCCAGAGCAGCGCGCTGTCGCTGACCTGCACGGCCTGTCCGTTGAGACGGCCCACCGCCGAATTGCTCACGGTGACTTGCCCGCCCTCGACCTGCTTGACGCTACTGTTCTGCACAGTCACTTGTTGTGCATTCACGCCGGCAGCAGCGGCTTCTGCCACATCCAGCAGGGGATTATCCTGTTCGCTGTGTTCTGACTCAGCCATCGCTTGCCTCCTTGGGGCGCTGCCCCACTCCTACGGCCTCGCGACACCGTTCGCGGGCTTGATAGCCCGGCAAAGCCGCGCCTGCGACAAATGCCGCCGAAAAAAGGCGCACCGGTTAGTATAACAGGGCCGCTGCTCCCGGTCAATTTTGCGCGACTCCGTATCCTTCACATCTGCGTCGCGTATGATACCATGCGTTTATGGGGACACGGTGGGTGGGGCATTCCGCCAGAGAACGGACGGTGCGGCGCGGACTGCGCCTGCTCGCTGGGCTGTTTTTGTTGGGTGCGCTGCTGTGGCTGGTTACTGTGCCGCGTAGTCTGCGCCCACCGCTGACTCCTGCCGCCGTCAGTGCCCTGACACCGGGTACTGTTGTCAGCCTGGATAGCCCGGTCTTCCACTATAGTCCCGGATGGCGCGTCTCGTCGTTAGGGGCAGACCCGACCGAACCCGCGCAGCCGTGGCTTACCCCGTCAGGCGTGGTCACCTTTAGCGTCACCGGACAGGAGATCGCACTTCTGCTGGCAAAAGGTGACTACTGGGGCTATCTCTACGTCACGGTGGACGGCGCGCCTGCCAATCGCTTAGCCAATATCCCTGGCAATCACGACGCCACGGGCCGTGCAGCGGGCTACACGACTCTCTACGCGCCCGAAGTCCAGACCGCCGCCGGTCCTGCCGAGCGCTGGGTTGTCATTCACCGTGCGCCCGTGCCGCAGCAAACCCAGACCGTACGTGTCGAGGTCTGGCGCGCTTGGGGGCAAACGCCCCTGCGCGCGGTGGCGGTGGATGCGCTGCCGCCCCCGGCGCGTCCACGTTGGCCCGCGGCGCTGATGGTGGTAGCGGCGGGCGCTTTGTTGCTCGTGAGCGGCCTACGTCTCCCGCGGCCCCGGTGGCTGCGCCGTCTGCTCCTGTTCATCACCCGGCCCGTTGCCGGACAGCGGGCGGGGGATGCCGTCGCGATTGCCGGCGCAGCGCTGGTCGTCGTGGCGATG
>CAKZVN010000190.1 GCA_937922105.1 uncultured Litorilinea sp. | reverse complement strand
CCCACCGCCACGCCCTATCCTTTCGAGCGCGCCATCGGCCCGCAGTTCTTCCCGACCGACAATGAATCGGTCACCATCTGGGTCAAGCTCTTTGTAGGTACGCCACCCACCGAACAACCCGCCGCCGGACACTATGTGACCGTGCTCTTTGAGGGCTTCGAGCGCCCCAACGCCCTGGGCATGGTTCCCAGCGGTGATGTCTTCCAATTCAGCGCGCCCCCAGGCTCCGGCAACCGTGTGACCTATAATTGGAAATACGAATATCACCCACCGGACCCGCGCACGCTCAACACGGAGGCGACGCGCCTCCAACTCATCGGCACCGGGACGTGGACCGTCTATGTGTCGGACGGCGCCGGTACACCGCTCTCTGAGCCGGTGACCTTTACCACCGCGCCCTTCAACCCAAATCGCGAAATCTACATCGGCTGGGTTAGACTACGCTAATGACTGTACAGAAGCACCCGACCAACGGCAGTTCGCGACGCCGCGCCCATCAACGCCGGGCCGTCGCCTGGACATTCGCCTTGTTCCTCGCGCTTCTCCTAGCAGGCTGCGGACTTTTCGCCGCCGGGCAAGAGGAAGAGACCGTGCGTGCCATTCGCACGCCCAAACCTACCTTCACACCAACCGCCACCGCGCTGCCTGCGCCACAAGCACAGCCGGACGCCGCCACGCCTATTCCCCCAGCGGTCGCGGCAGCTGCACCCGCAGCCGCCGAGGGCGGCGCGCTCCTCTCCTCCAGCCCCAAGGCAGTCATCAACGGCCCGTTGGTCAACATCCGCTCCGGCCCTGGCACCCAATTCGACATTGTCGCCACCGCAGAACGTGGCACCGAATATGATATTGTGGCACGCAACCCGGCAGGCGATTGGTGGAGCATCTGCTGTGTCAACGGCGCGCCTGCCTGGGTCATTGCCGAGTTTGTGGATACCGACGGCGCTGTAGACAGCGTGCCCGTCGTCGGCGGCACAACGCCGGCGGCTGCGCCCCCTGCCCCGGCTGCACCCGTTCCTGCCGCGCCCCCCCCTGCCCCGGCAGCACAATTCGACCTGCGTACCCAGGAACAATTCCCCGAAACCGCCGCGGTGCGCATCTTCATGTACGTCTACAGCGGCAACCAAGCGCTGGAGGGCTACAGCCTGCGCGTCACCAAAGATGGCGTCGAGTTACCGGTCACCGCGACCTCCTTCGGCGGTCAACCGGCCTTTACCTGGCCCTTCCAAGACGCGCGCCAACGCTATCAAAACTTCAAGGTAGAGTTTCCCGGCACGCCGCCTGCAGGGATTTGGGACATACAACTGATTGACCGTAACGGTGCCACCGCCGGTCCCGCGGCCCGCTTTATTCTGCGCGACAATGACCCGGAACAGGAGCTATACGTCCGCTACGAGCGCCGCTGATATGTCCCCCATCGCCATCCACCGGACGCCCCTCTTCCCCCGGCTGCTGCTCCTCCTCATCTGGGTGGCTCTGGCTCTGCGCCTGTTGCGGCTCGACTGGCAGCCACTCTGGTGGGACGAGGGCTACAGCCTCTATTTCGCCACCGAACCCCTGGCGCGCATGGTGGACTTGACCGCCCGCGACATCCACCCGCCGCTCTACTACGCCCTATTACACGGCTGGTTTATGCTCTTGGCAGATTCCGGCCCGGTGACGGCGCGTCTCTTTTCCGTGGGTTGTGGCGTGCTCGCCATCCCAGCCCTGGCTTGGCTTGCGCGTATGCTCTATCCGGCACGCCCCACCGTTGCGCTCGTTGCCGCGGCGCTGCTTACCCTCAGCCCCATGCATCTTTTCTATAGTCAAGAGGTACGCATGTACGCCGCGGTCTTGCCGGTGACGTTGCTCAGCACCGCGCTCTTCTACCGGCTGATCATGCAGTACGACCGCGCGCGCTTCCCCTGGCGCGTCTGGCTGCTCTATGTGGCTTGCGCGGCGCTCGCGTTGCAACTGCTCTACTATGCCGGGCTACTCCTGCTTGCGCACCAGGTGTGGGCGCTCTGGGTGGGACGCCACACCCCCAAGCGTCTGTGGGTCCCGCTTGCCGCAGGCGCGACCGTTTTGCTGTTGCAAGCCCCCTGGCTGCTCTACACCTTGCCCAGACTCGTCCCCTACATCGCCGACAAGGTCATTGCCGACCAGGACATGCCGCTTGCGCTGTGGGCGTATGCATGGCGGCACGCGGTTGCGTTCAGCGCCGGTCACCTGCCGTTACCCACCGGCGGCTGGGATGCTGTCCGTCAACTCACCCCCCTGCTCTTGGCAGCCGTGCTCATCGTCGGCCTACGTCGCAACCCTCATCGTGCCGCGCCCCGGTCCGCGCGCCAGGCCCTCGCCTTCTGGATCATGGTGCCGATGCTCAGCGGATTTCTCATCAACCTGCGCCTGCCCTTCTTTCCCAGCGGCGGGGAGCGCCTCTTGCTGCCCGCGCTTCCTTATGTCTACTTACTCATCGCCGACGCGCTCACCTCTCTCCGCACCCACCGGCTGCGTCTTGTCGCAGCAACCGCAGGTATCCTCCTGCCCTCTGTGCTCGGCCTGCTTGTCTTCTTCACCCTTCCCCGCCACGTGGAACACGACTATCGTCCCATTGTCCGCTTCATCACCCAACACGGACGCGACCAAGACAGCATCTTAGCGCTCTTCCCCTGGCAGGTAGGGTACTGGCGCGCCTACTCCCCGCGCACGGCCCAGGGTGAGCGTTACGCCCCCCAGCCCCCTGCACTCGACCAGGAAGCCCTCACCTGGACGCCTGCCCTCCAAGCCCAGATTGATGCAGCATTACAACAAGGCACACTCTGGTTCCCCGCGCCTCTCTCCTTCGGCAGCACACTTCCCGGCGCCATCGAGAGCTACCTGGAGCAAGTGGCGCGCCCGCTGGAAAATCGCTGGTTTTCCCCCGCCACACGTGTCAGCGCATGGATTGCCCGCGGTCACGACGACAGCCCACCACGATCGATCACCGCCGACTATGGTGACGTCATTCTCCACGCCGCCCGCGTCACACCCCACACCACTGTCGCCGCCAACAGTCCCGTGCGCGTCGATCTCTATTGGCATGGCGCAACCCCGCGCGCCGATTGGCGCGTTACCCTGCGTCTAACAGATGCCGCGGGCCATGTGTGGGCGCAGCGCGACCTGGCGACGCTTGCCGCCCAGACCTCACCTACTGCTTACGGCGCGCGTGAAGAACTTGCGCTCCAAGTACCTGCCGGCTTGCCCCCCGGCTCTTACCAAGTCATCATCGGGCTGGCAGACGCCGCGGCACAGGCCCTCTTTCCGCGCGAAGCTACCTCGCCGTGGACCGTGCTGGCAGACATTCAGATTATCCTGCCCGACCCGCCGGCGCCGCCGGCGCGTGCAGCATTCGACCATCGCCTCACTCCACCCGCCGACCACCCGGTTGGACGGCTACTCGGCACGGGACCGCACCCCACCGGACCGCTGCTCGCCGGGACGGAATTAATGCTCGACTTGGTGTGGCAGACAGACGCGCCCCTGGCGATGCTGCCCGACCTGTCCTTCTCTTTAAGTGCCCCATCGGGTGCCCGCGTCGAGCTGACCGTACGCTATCCTGCCGCCGCGCCGCCCACAACCGCCCTATGGCCCCCCGCGACACTCCTACGTCTCCCAGTTGCGCTTTACCTGCCGCCAGACCTCGCATCCGGCGGCTACACTTTGCAGATAGGCAGCCCAGCCTGGTCCGTCACCTATCCGCTGGGACAGGTCAACGTCCAGCGCCGTGCCCAGCGCCTGACTCCCATCCTGCCTGCCCACACCCTGGACACGCCCGTCCAATTCGGCACGCATGTGGAGTTGGTGGGCTATGACTGGACGCGCCACGGCAACAGTCTACACTTGGAACTGACCTGGCACGTGCGCCAAACCCTCCTACCTCCCCACGCCATCTTTGTCCATGCCATCGACGCGGACGGCACGCACCTCGCCCAGGAGGACGCGCCCCCCGTCACCCAAGACGGCCCGGCCCCCACAGGTTCGTGGCTACCCGGCGAGTGGTTGACCACCCGCCATACCCTCGTGCTCCCCGCGCATACGCCGTTGCCCCATGCCCTCTTGGTCGGTCTCTACAACCCTGCCGACCAAGTACGCCTGCCTGCCGCCATCGGCGCAGTCACCATTGGCGACGCTGCCCGCCTCCCCCTCGACTGAACCTCACCCCAGCCCTACCACACACGCGGCAACCACCACGCAAACTTTACGCGGCTTGCAACCTTTTGCGGTATACTGCGTAGTGTGGGCTAGACACGGTGAGTTAATTGCATACACACGCCGGTTGACAACGGCCCAAAGCAAGGAGTTGCCATGAGCAGCGAACAACCGCAAACACCGCAGGGCGAAAGTTCGGAAGAGACCACCGCCA
>CAKZVN010000189.1 GCA_937922105.1 uncultured Litorilinea sp. | reverse complement strand
GGGTGATCCTGGCTTCGCTGATTGCCCTATGCGCTGTCTATGTGTATAGCTATACCACGCGTTTGGCCGAGCGTGCAGCGGTCGAGGCAGAGGTGGCAGCCATGCAGGCGCAGGTAGATGCGGCTCACCTGCGCCGGCAACAACTGGAGGCCGAACTGGCTGCCCTAGACGACCCGGACTTCCTGGAACGTATGGCGCGCCAGGAGTTCGAGATGGCAAGGCCCGGTGATACAGTCTTGATCATTGTGCGCGAGACACCGGCAGCGCCGCCTGTGAGCGAGCAAGCGTCCGCACCGGCGCGCACAACCGGCATAAGCCGGACCCAGCCGGTCTGGCGCCAGTGGATTGATTTCTTCGCGACCGATTTAACCCTCGTCCAGTAAGCACATCCTCGATCGTCTTCCGACTTGCGACAGGTGTTTCCCGCTTCAATCCGGCTCGATCGCGCAATTCTTGCGTGTCCAACCACTCACAACGAGGCCCTATGAAAATTACCTTCTATGCACATGCGTCGTTTCGCCTGGAGGGCGAAAACACAGAGGGCGAGACGGTCGCGGTGGTGACCGATCCCTATACCCCTGGGCCGGAGGTGTCCAACTTCGACCCTATCGCCGAGCCGGCGGATGTGGTGATCATGTCCTCGGCGACCGATCGCTTTCACAGCGATCCGTCGCATGTCTTGGGCAACCCGGTAGTCGTCAACGCGCTGGAGGTTCCTGCGGAGGGGGTGACCGTGCGCGGGGTGCCGATTCGCGCCTTCCCGACCATGGAGAGCCTGACCTGGGACTTCGGCCGCGACCCGGACGCCAACGCCATGTATCTCTTCACGCTGGGCGGTGTGCGTTGCTTGCATATCGGTGATATCGGCAACCCCCTGGACCCTGCGCATCTGGATGCGCTGGCGGGTCAAGTGGATGTGATGTTTGCCCTCACCGGGGGACACGCAACGATTGCGCTGGATGACCTGGACGCCGCCATTGCCGCCATCCGCCCGCGCGTGGTGATCCCCATGCATTACTTTGCGCCCAAGGGCCGGCTGAAGATTTTGCCCGTGACCGAGTTCACGGCGCGCTATCCGGCGCAGGCGGTGACGTGGGTGGGCGATACGTCCCTGGAATTGACGCCGGCAACCTTGCCCGCGTCGTTGCACATTTATGTATTGGACCAGTCCCGGTAGGCAACCCTAGACAGGCTGCACCATGTTTGAGTTGATCAAAGACTTGTGTGAGTTGAGCGGGCCGGTGGGTCAAGAACAGGCCGTTTTGGATCGCGTTGCCGAACTATGGCAGGGGATGGGGCTGGCGGTGGCGCGCAGCAAGATCGGCAATCTAACCGCAGAGGTAGGCGGGCGCGGGCCGCGCATCGCATTGGTCGCCCACGCCGACGAACTGACCTACTTGGTGCGCGCCATCCATCCCGACGGTTTTTTGTGGTTGGCGGGCGGGCAAGCCTGGACTCGCACTGCGAGTGTGCGCTCGACCTACCCCGCGGGGCTGCGTGTCAGGGTGTTGGGTCGCCACGCGACGGTGCCGGGGGTGATCGCGACCACCACGGGGCACCTGGCGACGCTGGCACTGCCGGAACTGAATGAACTGACCTGGCGCGATTTTTGGGTGGATACCGGACTGAGCGCAGCGGAGTTGGCTGCGGCAGGGGTGACGCCGGGCACGCGCGTGATCTGGGATGCGCCGACGGAGCGCTTCGGGGCGCATGTGGTGAGTAAGGCATTGGACGACCGCGCGCTGCTGGCGGTGGCTACGGAGGTGGCGCGCCGCGTGCCGGCTGCCGAGTTAGGCTGCACCTTGACCTTAGCCGCGACGGTGCAAGAGGAGATCGGGTTGGTGGGCGCGTCGGCGCTGGGCGCGCGGGCCGATTACGATGCGGCGATTGTGCTGGAGATCGGGCTGGCAGGTGATGTGCCCAACGTGAGCGACGACCTGATGCCGTTGCGACTGGGGCGCGGGCCGGTACTGGTGCACAAGGATTCGATGGTGCACTATGATCACCGGCTGACCGCCGCGCTGGAGACCGCCGCCGCGGAGGCTGGGATCGCGCTCCAGCATGCCGTCTTTGGGTCCTTCGGCAGCGACGGCGCAGCCTTGATGAAGGCCGACATTCCGGCGGCGCTGGTGGGGTTCCCCACGCGCTATACCCACACACCCTATGAGACAGCGCATTTGGGGGACATCGAGGCGCTCACCACGTGGCTGACGGAGTTTGTGCGCCGGGCAGACCGGCTGCTGGCATAGGCTGCGCGGGGTCAAACGCAAACGAAATGTCCTGAATCCGATACCAAGAAACACGACCGCCGCAACCCTGGGATCGCGGCGGTCGTCTCGCGCAATGACGCAGTTCTGCTCACAACTGTGCCATCTCGTGGAGAAAGGCGACCGAGGTGCGGATGCCTTTGTAGAAGCAGGGCAAGTGAAACTTTTCGTTGGGCGCGTGGAGGTTGTCGTCGGGCAGACCGAAGCCCATGAGCACAATGGGGGCGTTGAGCACGGATTGAAAGACGTTGACAATGGGGATGCCCCCGCCTTCGAGAGTAAAAACCGGGTCGTTGCCGAAGACTTGACGATAGGCACGCGCCGCAGCTTGGATAGGGGGCGCATCATAGGGCGTTAAGAACGCGGGCGCGCCGCGGCGACCGCGCACGTCAATTGTGACGGTGGGCGGGGTCAGTTGGTGCAGGTAGGCGGTGACCAGTTCCTCGATGCGCGCCGGGTCTTGATAGGGGACCAGACGGCAACTGATCTTGGCATGGGCCTGGCTTGGGATGACGGTCTTGAAGCCCGGCTCGATAAAGCCGCCCCACATACCGTTGATCTCCAGGGTCGGCCGCGCGCCGATGCGCTCCACGGGCGTGAACTCCGGCTCGCCGTACAGTGCGGGCGCACCGCTGTCGGCTAATACCTGGGCCTCGCCATAGGGAACCTGTGCCAGGACCGCGCGCTCTTCAGGTGAGAGAACGCGCACTTGGTCATAAAAGCCGGGTACGGTCACGCGCCCGTCACGGTCGTGTAAGGCGGCAAGAATCTCCGCCAGGGCTTGGTTGGCGTTGTGGATGGTGCCGCCGAAGTTGCCGCTGTGGAGGTCATGGGCTGGGCCGGTGACGGTGATTTCGGCGACCCAGATGCCGCGCAGCCCGTACAGAATCACCGGTTGGTCTGGCGCGATAATGTGCGTGTCGGAGACGACAACCGCGTCCGCAGCCAGTTGTGCAGCATGTTGGGGCACATAGGCACTGATGGTGCGGCTGCCGGATTCTTCTTCGCCCTCGATGAGGAATTTCACGTTGACAGGAAGGCGGCCCGTGGTGCGCAGGAGGGCTTCCACGGCTTTGATGTGAACGAATGTTTGGCCCTTGTCGTCGGATGCACCGCGCGCGTAGAGATTGTCCCCGCGGACTTCGGGCGCAAAGGGCGGCGACTGCCAGAGGTCCAGCGGGTCCACCGGCTGCACGTCGAAATGACCGTAGATGAGGACGGTAGGCTTATCCGGCCCGGCGTGGAGCCAGTCGGCATAGACCATGGGCTGGGTCCCGCTGTCAATCAGGGTCACGTGCTCGAGGCCGATGCTTTGCAAGTGGTCACGCAGCCAGACAGCCGCAGCCATGACGTCGTCCTTGTGCGCGGCGAGGGTGCTGATGCTGGGGATGCGCAACCACGCCATCAGTTCGTCCACTTGGCGCGGGCGGGCGGCATCCAGATAGGCGGTGAGTTGTGGGTCCATGCGTCAATGTCCAAGGATGGGCCGGGAGACGGCGCGCGCCATCTCCCGGCAACGATGATGGGGCGGGGGCGAGGGGGTGCTTCGACTGCGCCTCAGCAGGTCGCCGGCGCGCCAACGTTGCGACACCTCCTCGTTGCATTTCCCTAGACGAGTGCGGCGTCCAGGGTGATCTCCTCGACCGCAGCCAAGGCCTTGGAGACGGGGCAGCCGCTCTTGGCCTTGTCCGCAAACTCGGCGAATTGTTCCGCGCTGATGCCGGGCACGTCGGCGCGACAGACCAATTCGATCTTGGTGATGGTCGGCCCGGCGCCCAGATGGACGGTGGCGACGGTATGGACGCTGTTGGGCGTGAAGCCGTTGTTGGTCAGCAGCGCCGAAAGATACATGGAATAGCAGCCCGCGTGGGCCGCGCCGATCAATTCTTCGGGGTTGGTACCCTGCCCGGACTCGAAGCGCGAGGCAAAGGTGAACGGCCCTTCGTAATGACCGGGGCCGACCTTCATGATGCCGCTACCTTCCTTGAGAGTGCCCTTCCAGGTTGCTTCGGACGAACGAACTGCCATGTTGCTCTCCTTTGCGGAATTTGGTTTGTGGAATTTGGTGGAACTGGATGGATGGTGATCTTGCCGGTGGTGAAACAGTTGATTGGATCAGGGGCTGCCGAGTTTACCCGGCGCCACGGTCCGCACCGATGGCGTGCCCTAGCCGAAGTGAATGCCTTGAGCCAGCGGGAGATCGGTGGACCAGTTGATGGTGTTGGTTTGGCGGCGCATATAGGCTTTCCAGGCGTCGGAGCCTGCCTCGCGCCCGCCGCCCGTTTGTTTCTCGCCGCCAAATGCACCGCCGATCTCGGCGCCGCTGGTGCCGATGTTGACGTTGGCGATGCCGGTGTCCGCGCCGCTGTGGGCTAAGAATTGCTCGGCGGTGAGCAAGTTGGTGGTGAAGATTGCGCCGGAGAGACCCTGGGGTACGGCGTTATGCAGGGCAATGGCTTCTTCTGTTGTGCGATAGGTCATGACATAGAGAATGGGCGCAAAGGTTTCTTCGTGGACGATGGGCGTTTGAGCCGGCATACGAACGATAGCCGGCTCCACGAAGAACGGGCCGAGATCGGGGCGCGGCGCGCCGCCGGTAAGGACCTCACCGCCTTGTTCGACGGCGGCTTGGAGCGCCGCTTGCATGTGGTGGACGGCGTCGGCGCTGACCAGCGGGCCAAGCAAGACGCCCGGCTGTAGCGGATCGCCCAGGGGAATTTGGGCGTAGGCGCGTATCAGGCGCGCCATCAATTCCTCCACGACGGCTTCATGGACAATGAGGCGGCGGGTCGTGGTACAGCGTTGTCCGGCAGTGCCTACCGCGCCGAAGAGAATGGCGCGCACCGCCAAATCCAGGTTGGCATCGGCTGCGACGATGATGGCATTGTTGCCGCCCAGTTCCAAAATGGTGCGACCCAGCCGCGCAGCAACGGTCTGGGCGACATGGCGACCGACGGCAATGGAACCGGTGAAACTGATGAGCGGCAGGCGCGGGTCGCGGATCATAGCCTCGCCGATTTCTTGGTTGCTGCCGATGGCGAGATTGAACACGCCGTGCAGACCGTGGTCTGCCATGACGCGGTTGCAGATATGCTGGACCGCAACCGAGACCAGGGGCGTGGTGGGCGATGGTTTCCAGATCATGGTGTCGCCGCAGACTGCGGCAATGGCTGCATTCCACGACCAGACTGCAACGGGAAAGTTGAACGCGGTGATGATGCCTATCGGGCCGAGCGGATGCCACTGTTCGTACATGCGGTGACCGGGGCGCTCGGAGTGCATGGTCAGCCCATAAAGCTGGCGCGAGAGACCGACGGCAAAGTCGCAGATGTCAATCATCTCTTGGACTTCGCCGATCCCTTCGGCACGAATCTTGCCCATCTCCAGCGAAACCAATTCGCCCAGCGGCTCCAGCAGGTCGCGCAGGGCTTGGCCCAGGTCGCGGATGACCAGGCCGCGTTTGGGTGCGGGCATCATGCGCCAGGTGAGAAAGGCGGCGGCGGCTTGCTCGACGATGCGATCATAGGCGCCGCGGTTGACCTGCTCCACAGCCGCGAGGGTCTCACCGGTAGTCGGGTTGATGGAAAAGAGGGGCGGGCCGCCGCCTAGGGCCTGGTCGCGGCTGCACCATCCACCCGGGTTGTGGGACTCCAGCTGTAGCTTTGCGAGCAGGGGATGCATGGTCGCCTCTCCTTGCTTTGATGGTGAACGCGGTTTGACAAGCGAACCGACGCCCTGCATTATACCCGATGCGCCCGTTGCTTCCCTAGCCGATTGGGGGTCTTCGACTTGGTGATATCTTCAACCGTGCCGAGGGTCGCGGGGCATGGGGTTTGGTGGTTCGAGCGCCGAACGGTCCGCTCGCTCAATCGCAAAGAAAGTTATACTGTTCGCCGGAGGCGGGCGTTGTGCCCACGTAGCGAAGCATCCCCCTCCGGTGAGTAGCCGAAACTTTTCGTCGCTGTGCTCCTCAGCATGACGGCTACAGAGCGCTCAAACCATTTAGCCGGCGGCTAGCTTGCTGATGATGCGCGCCAGGTCAATGTCCTTTTGGCTGATGGCGTTGCCCGCGTCGTGGGTGACCAAGTCAATGTGGACACGGTTATAGACGTTGAACCACTCGGGGTGGTGACCCGCGGCCTCGGCGGCGAAGGCGACTTTGGTCATGAACGCAAAGGCGGCAACAAAGTCAGCAAAGCGAAATTCGGCATGGAGTTTGCCGTTTTGGACGGACCAGTCCGGCAACGTGGTCAGCGCGGCTTCGACTTCAGCGGCAGTCAACGGTGCGATAGTAGTCATGGGTCTTTCTCCTCGGCATACGACAGGTCGAATGGGGACAGCCGCGGCGCGGTTACCTGTCCGGCGCAAGCATAACAGGGGCGCCGCCGCATCACCGTAAGATCGTCGCAAGTTGTGACCCTACCCAACGCCAACCATTCATCTCATCCGGTTCACTCTCCTGTACTCTTTTTCACCCTTCCCACCCAACCTAGCAGCGGAGACTTTGTCATGGACATTTTGGTGTTCTATCCCTTTACGCCCGAACAGGTGGAGGCATTCAAGGCGCTTGCCCAAGAAAAGGGCGGTCATACGGTGCATTTCGTCAAGGACGAAGACGAAGCCATCGAACTGGCGCCACGCGTCGAGGTGATTTTGGGCTATTTCCCGGCTGCGGTCTGCAACGCTGCACCGAAGTTGCGCTGGGTACAATCCTTCAGCACCGGTATGGACAAATGGCTCTTCCCCGAAATCATTGAGCGGGACGAGGTTGCCATCAGCAATGTGGCGGGGCTATACGCCAGCCAGGGCGCTGAGCACGCGTGGGCGCTGTTGCTGGCATTGACGCGCCAGATTCCGACCGCAGTGAAAAACAAGGAATTGCGGAAATGGGATGCGGGACCGGTGATTGAGATTGCCGGCGGCACGCTGGGGATCATCGGCATGGGCGGTTTCGGCATCGAGATGGCGAAGCGCGCGCAGGGCTATTCCATGACGGTGATTGCCACCGACCCGGTGCGTACCGACAAGCCGTCTTATGTGCACGAGTTGCGCCCTATGAACGAAGAGAACCTCCACGACCTGCTGCGCCGCTCCGATGTGGTGATGACGGCGTGCCCGCTGACTGCCGAGACCTATCACTTGATCAGCAGCGAGGAGTTGGTGCTTATGAAACCCAGCGCGTATCTGATCAACGTGACGCGCGGGGGGATCGTTGACGAGCCGGCGCTGGTGACGGCGCTGGAGCAGGGGCAGATCGCTGGGGCGGGGCTGGATGTGACCGAGGTGGAGCCATTGCCTGTGGATTCGCCGCTGTGGGATGCGCCGAATCTGATCTTGACGCCGCATCGCGCCGGCGCATCGCAGCATCGCCCGCGCAAGATTTTCGAGTTTTTCTTGGAGAATCTGGGGCGCTACCTGGACGGCGAGCGCCCGCGCAATGTGATTGACAAGCGCCGCGGCTTCTAACGTACCGGCATAGAAGCCGTCCCGCGCAACGACCGGAGGGGATTCACCCTCCGGTCGTTGACTGTGACCCGGCGCGCGGCGCTCAGTAGCCGATGCCGCGCAGATATTCCACCATGCGCCGCGAGCGTTTGGCTTCGCTGAGCGCATCGTCCGCGCCGGGGATGGGTTCGCCCGGACAGGCGGTGACCCAGCGCGTGAAGTTGATCTCCTCCAGGGTCTGCTTGATGGCGGGGAAGTCCACGTTGCAGGCTTGGCCCACATCCACCCAGATGGGCAGGTAGTAGCCGTCGGCGCGGCGCGAGGTGGAGGAGTAGTCTTGCAGATGGATGTAGTTCAGCTGCGACTGGAAGTCGCGGATGGAGGCGGTGGGTTCGTAGCCCCACAGTTGGGCGTGGGAGACGTCAATGCAGAGTTTGGCCGTTTTGAGCAAAGCCATGTAGTTCTGCCAGTCCTCGATGGAGTCCACCAGCAGGTTGGTGTGAATATGGTAGGAGAGTTCCAGGCCGAACTGGGCGGCGTATTCGGCCCACTGATCGGCGCCTTCGGCTGCGGCTTTGATGTCGTCCAGGGTCACGGGGCGACCGTCCGGCTTGGGGCCGTTCATGTACATGAAGCAGTCGGCGCCGACTTCGGCTGCGAACTCCATGCGGCGCTTGTTGAGTTCGATGGTTTCCGGGTCGCGGCTGTCGGGTGAGCCGGCTGCCGTGTAGACGGCAAGGGGCATGCCGGTGTTGTCGCAGATGCGGCGGATGCGCGCAGGGGTGCCGAGCCAATCCAGGGGCAGGCGGCATTCCCAACCGTCCCAGCCGGCTTCCTTGAGGGTGGCGAGGGCCGGCTCGAGGTCAGGATTCTTCCAGCGCAAGGTACAGTAGCCGAGCTTGAACGACATGAACGGGTTCCTCCAGAGTGGATGTTGCGGTTGAGCGTGGTCGGTTGGTGCGGATAACGATGACGACAGGCTGTATCGGGCATCACGCGCGTGGGGGCGCGGTTGTGCTGCGGTCGGTTGGTGTATACTGAAGACAATCATCCGGTGCCGCGCATTGTAGCACAGGCGCGGCTTGCTTGTCCCATTGCGACACATGGCGCGCGCTTTACACAGGCGATGCGCGGGCGTGTGTCGTCATTCACGGCCTATGCCTAGAAGCAGCGCCCAACCGTGCGCCTTTTCTCCTCGCTGTTCTCCTCGGCGACCTTTGCGCCCAAAGTGTACTACTTTTGTTATTATGCGGCGATGGCTTGTTTCATGCCGTTCCTGGCGTTGTACTATCGCGGGGTGGGGCTGACCGGCGCGCAGATCGGGCTGCTTGCCGGGGTTGCGCCGGTAGTGACGTGGTTGGCGGCGCCGCTGTGGGGTGCAGTGGCGGACGCCACGCGACAACATCGCACCTATCTGCTGGTCGCCACGCTCGGTGCGTTGGTCATGGTCGGTTTGTTGTCCCAGGCGCGGCGCATGGAATGGCTCCTGCCGGTGATCCTGGGCTATGCGTTTTTCACGGCGCCCATCATGCCGCTGATCGACAACAGTGTCATGGTCTTGCTGGGCAAGCAGAGCGCGTCGTATGGGCGGTTGCGCTTGTGGGGTGCGGTGGGGTGGGGACTTTCAGGCGCGGCGGCAGGGATCTTGGTGGAGCGAGCCGGGATCGGCTATATGTTTGCCGGGTATGCGTTCTTCATGGTTTTGGGGTTGCTGGCTGCCATGCGGTTGACCATCCACCCCGCGGCAGCCGGTCAACCCTTTTGGACGGGGATGCGCGGGTTGACGACCGACCGCACGCTCATGGTCTTTTTGCTGACAGTGCTGGTGGGGAGCATGGGCAGCGCGGTGGTGCACACCTATCTGTTTTTGTACATGTCCGATCTGGGTGCAGGGGAGACCCTGATGGGCCTGTCGTTGACGGTAGCGACGCTGAGCGAGGTGCCGGTCTTTTTCTTTTCGGCGCTGCTCCTGCGCAAGCTGGGCGCGCGCGGGCTGTTGATGGTCGCGATGATGGCGTATTTGGTGCGTCTGGCAGCCTATGGGGTGATGCCGTCGGTGTGGTGGGTATTGCCCATCAACTTGCTGCACGGCTTGACCTTTGCCGCGCTGTGGGTGGCAGGCGTTTCCTATGCCAATGAAATTGCGCCGCTAGGGATGGGGGCGACGGTGCAGGGGCTGTTCGCCGGGATCGCGATGGGCTTGGGCGCGGCACTGGGCGCACCCGCCGCCGGCGCGCTCTACGACGCCTTCGGCGGTGCCATGCTCTATCGCTTGGCAGCCGTGTGGATGGCTGCGGGCGTACTCTTCTTTTGGGTGGCGGGCCGGCGCGCTTCCTCTCCCGTCCCGTCATGAGCGCCGGACGCAGCACCCACGCTCAAAACCAACGACGCTTGTCTACGATGATTACGATAATGTTGAGAGGTTGCGCATTCAACGCGCGCAGCCTATGACTCAGCCGATGTCTGCCGGATCGAGGTAGACGACGACTAAGCGGCTCTTGCCAGGCGGCTCACCTGTTGGTATAGTCCACGAACAGCGTACGCACAACATTCAACGACGAGGGGACTCGACCCTCATGGAACTCCTGGGCACACCCGGTAAGCCGATCCTGAGCGGTCACGAGAAGTTCATTTTCCGCCACGGCTGGCTGAAAAAAGGCGTGGACGCCATCAGACTCGACCCCTATCTCTTTGGCAAAGACCAGGCCCTCGTGGAGTTGGGCGTGGGCAAGAACATGGTACGCTCGATTCGCCACTGGTGTTTGGCTACCGGGCTGCTGTTTGAGGACTCCACAACGCCCAAAGGGGCTGCGCTTTGTCCCACGGAACTAGCGGTAAAACTCCTGACCGATCAGGGCTGGGACCCTTTTCTGGAAGATACCGGGACATTGTGGCTGCTGCATTGGCAGTTGGCGACCAATCCTACACGGGGGGGTGTCTGGCATGCTATTTTCGGCCATTTTTATGAGCCGGAATTCTCCAAGCGCCAGATGTTGACACATGTGAGCCGTTATCTGGAGCGATCAGGTATTTACGCCAAGGAGTCCACTGTGGAGCAAAGTGTGGACGTATGCCTGCGTGCTTACGTGCCTGCCAAACGCTATGGCCCGGGAACCATCGCCGAAGACACATTCGATTCCCCCTTAGCCGAGTTGGACCTCATCCGCGCCATCCCTGACGACAGTGTTTATTGGTTCAACATTGGACCAAAAGGCACGTTGAACCCAGCCGTGTGCCTATGCAGTGCTTTGCTACGCGCCGGGCATCATCCAGCAGCGTCGAGTCTTGAGCGTTGAGGACTGTATCCATCGCCCCGGTAGTCCCGGTCAAATTTTCAAACTAGATGAAAACAGCGTCGTTGAACTCCTGGAGATGCTCGAAGGAATCACCGGTGGTACGCTGCGCCTCCAGGAGACGGCGGGTATTCGCCAACTGTACTTCGCTGATCTGAGTGCCGACGATTTTCTCCCCCTTGCCTACCAACTTCTGGATCAATACTATGCTCGCCACGACTCCTAGCGCGCCTCCGCTCGATGCACTGGTGCAGGTACGCCGCGCCGGTGTGCGTTCAATCCATGTGGAACGCGACCTGGCGGTGCCCGCAGTGAGCGAGGGCTATGTCCTCACCGCCCAGGCTGGCGCCCGCCGTTGATGGAGGATGCTGACTTTGCTCGAGTCTGCCTGCAGGCTTATCCGTTGCACCCAACGACGCTGGTCGCCCTGCCCTATCTCTTCCGGCGCTTGGCGCAGAATGAGCGTTCTCTTTTTGCCTATCTTGCGTCGCAGGAACCCTTCGGTTTCCAGGAATTCCTCCACCGCGAACGGGTGCCGGCGGTCATCCGTCTCGTCCATCTCTTCGACTATTTGACCGCCAACTATCAAGGGCGTCTTTACGCAACCGCGCGTGCGCGGCTGATCACCGAGACGTTGGGGCGCCTGGAGCATGTGCCGGCGGACGACCCCCTGGCCCGCGAGGTGCTCAAGACGATCTCGCCGCGGGCGGCCTGCATCGGGCAGCATGATCTGTTACTGGAGTGAGTCACAATGTACACCTTGCCACCTAGTGACAGACTCCCAGTTCATCATCTGGCTGCGGTGTATGACAATGTCACCAATTCCTATAAGTTCCTGTGGTTTCTGGCAATTCTCGATGAGATCGAGGAGAACTCGGGACGAATTCTTCCGATTTCTCGTCTATTAGGACGCATGATCGCAAGCGCGTGGTATCCTGTCAATTACTTCCGCATTAGCTTCGGTAAACAGGATATTTTGGCTCGTTTCGTGACTGAATTACTGGCACGGAACCTGGTGCCGCTGCACGCACGTAATGCTCAGGTAAGCATGATCGTAGCGCAAGAAATTGCATCCGGTTCAGGCATAGGCCAAGCGTTGACTACCCTGGTTAGTTACGTACCCTATCGCTTCATTCGCCCTTTCTTTGCCAAGCACCTGCGCGGTATGGTGGACGCCCAGGTGAACCGCACGATCATGGAATTAGCTGCAATTTATTTTGAGAGGGCTGATGCGCCTAGCCTCTATCGTTTTTGCAGTGCGGATGAGGCTGCTATTGAACTTCACCCGCTTTGGTTTGATTATATTCAACGCCATATAGTGATTCTCCGGGGCTACAGCTACTGGCATTTCCTCACTTATCTACAACAGCGCAATCCCGGCGTACCGGGCCTAGCGACCAAACTATTCGCTCCGCAAGCGCGTAACCTGACCCTGGCGCGACGTTTCTGGAGAATCGCTTTAGAGAAACTGGGAAACGTACGCTGTATTTACTCCGGTATGGAGTTAGAGGATAACTACAGCCTGGACCATTTCTTGCCGTGGCGCTTCGTGGCACATGATAGCCTGTGGAATATCGTGCCAACCCCTCGATCAGTCAACTCTGCTAAGGGAGATTGCCTGCCTGACTTTCCGACATACTTTGTGCCATTCGCACAGTTGCAATTCTTCGCCATGCAAGCCGTAGTTGCCACCGGTGGGCACACCACACTTCTGGAAGATTATTCGATGCTGCTCGCTACCGATTCCATTTCAACGCTGGCTAGCATCTCCTTGACGCACTTTCAACAAGCCTTACACGCGACTCTTGCCCCTCAGGTACAAATTGCGATAAACCTCGGCTTTCAGCACGGCTGGACCTATTGAACAACATTGTCTATCATTCACCGGAGAACCCCTACAGCCACCACACCGCCATTGTGCGCGCCCAACCCTCCTTCCCTGTCCGTTTCCTGTTCCGCCACGGTCGCATCTCCGGACGTACCTTAGATTTCGGCTGTGGACATGGCGCCGATGTGCGTTTCCTGCGACATGCAGGGGTGGATATCACCGGTTACGACC
>CAKZVN010000188.1 GCA_937922105.1 uncultured Litorilinea sp. | reverse complement strand
GTGGAGGTCGCGCCCGCGCTGCGCCCGGTGACGCTGCGCGTGGTGGCAGGGGACACCGGACAGCCTGCGCCTGTGCGGCTGCATCTGCATGGTGAGCATGGCGAGTATCTACCCCCGCGCGGCAATCATCGCAAGGTCAATCGCTACTGGTTCGAGGACAACTACGGTGAGTTCGTTAATGTTCATAACCAATATGCCTACATCCCCGGCGAGTGTGTCGTGGATTTACCGCTGGGGACGGTCTATGTGGAGATCAGCCGCGGCTATGAAGTCGCGCCTATTCGCACGTCGTTTCAAGTGACGGCGGAGACCGACGAGGTGGTCTTCACGCTGGACAAGGTGTTGCGCTGGCGTGAGGCGGGCTGGGTCACGGCAGATACGCATGTGCATTTTCTGAGTCCCACCACCGCACTCTTGGAGGGGAAGGCCGAGGATGTGCATGTGGTGAACTTGCTTGCCAGCCAGTGGGGCGAGATGTTCTCGAATGTGACCGACTTCGACGGCAAGACGACGCTGGGCGCCAAGGAATTCGGCGGCGACGGCGAGTTCTTGGTGCGGGTGGGCACCGAGAACCGCATGCAGGTGCTGGGACATATTTCGCTGCTGGGCTATGCCGGGTCCATGATTCACCCGTTGTGCAGCGGCGGGCCGTCGGAGTCGGCGCTGGGCGATCCGCTGGAAGTGACCATGGCAGAGTGGGCTGAGCGCTGTATCCGCCAGGGGGGGCTGACGGTGATGCCCCATGCGCCCAACCCGCAATTGGAGCGCGCAGCGGATATTGTGTTGGGGTTGATCAATGCCATGGAGATGATGACCTTCAACCCGCTCAACCCTGCGTATGCCCAGATCAATCCCTATGGCATTGCCGATTGGTATCGCTATCTCAACTTGGGCTATCAAGTGCCGGTGGTGGGTGGTTCGGACAAGATGGCGGCGTCGTCGCTGTTGGGTGGCATCCGCACCTATGCTCACCTGGGCGGGCGCGAGTTCACTTATGAGAACTGGATGGCGGCTGTGCGCGCGGGCAATACCTTTGTCACGGTCGGCCCGTTGCTGGAGATCACGGTGGACGGTCATGTGCCCGGTTCCACGCTACAGTTGCCCAAGAACGGCGGCACAGTGGCGGTGGAATGGCGGGTGGCGTCGGTGAGCCTGCCCATTGACCAGGTGGAGGTGGTGGTGGGTGGGTTGACTGTGGCGCAGACGTCGGTGGACGGTGCGCTGTCGGCCCAGGGCCGCGCGCAGGTGCGTGTGGATGCCTCCACCTGGATCGCCCTGCGCGTGCGCGGTTCGTATCGCGGCAAGCATGGCGAGATTGCGGCCCACAGCAGCGCGGTCCAGGTACTGGTGGCGGACAAGCCGCTTTTCTCGCCAGCCGACGCGCTGACTGTGCTAGAACAGATCGAGGGGGCAATCGCTTATGTGGATACGCTAGCCCCGCGACCCGCGGCGCAGCGTTATAAGCAACTGCGCGCCACGCTGGAGGCCGCGCACAACCAACTGCACCAACGGATGCATCGTGCAGGAATCTATCATCAGCATACGCCCTTGCACGACCACGCACATCATCACGAACACTAAGAGCCGCCGCGACCGGCGCGAATAACACCGGTCGCTTGTACGGAAAGGACGGTGGGCATGTCCCCCAGAATTGTAGACCTTACGTTGGTGATCGAGCCGACCGCGCCCGACGCCGAACGCAAATTCGTGGTCAACATTCACGATGCGCTGCACGAGATTCCCGGCAAGGTGCGCCCGCCGGGCGAGTGGTATGTGATGTCGGATGTGGAGTTGATGAACCATGTGGGCACGCACATCGAGACGCCGTTCCACTGTCTGAAGGACGGGGCGGATTTGGCCGCGCTCCGCTTGGATCAGTTGATTGGGCCGGCGGTGATCTTGGACCTGCGCCAGGCCGAGGCCGAAGGCGGCGTCACGTTGGCGCAAGTGCAGGCGGCGGCTGCCGCGGCGGGTGGTGTGCGTCCCGGCGATATTGTCTTTGGGCAGATGGGCAAGACGCGCTATTTCGCCACCGCGGGCTTGGTCTGGCTGGTGGAGCAGGGAATGAAACTCATGGGTGTGGATTCGGGCGGCGTCGAGCTAAGCCACGACACCACCCATGCCAACGTCAATCATTTGGTGCTCTTTCGCGCAGGGATTCCCTTGATCGAGAACCTGACTAACTTGGACCGGTTGACGCGCAGCCGGGTGCAGGTCTATGCGTTGCCGATTCCGGTGAAAGGGCTGGACGCGTTCCCGCTGCGCGTCATTGCGGTGGAGGAGTAGGCCGGGCTGTAAGTCAGTTGATGGGGCCTCCGCCGGTGGATGCGCCGCCGGGGGCCTCCCCTTCCCCTACCGGTTCATGACCCGTCGCCAGTGCGCCGGTCTTGGGGTCGAAATAGACGGGCTTTTCGTTGCGCAGCATGTCCGCTAAGTAGTAGGCATCGGCGGCGGGCACGGCGAGATGGCGGCTGTCAATGCGCGTGCCGGCTGGGGTGGAGACGGAGAAGTAGATGCCGACGACGGGCTGTTTGTCGTTGGTGTTGTAGCGCAGGTAGTAGGATGTGACGGGAAACCAGGTCATGGGTTGCTCCTTGTATGCGCGTGACGGAAGTGGGCGGCAAGCGCGCGTGGGCGCTGGGCGACGCGGGGTAGGTGCCGTGCGTGCATGATAGCACAGGGCGAGGCGGGGACCAACCGGGCTACAAAAAACGCGTTTGACGTGGGGCGCCGTGGCGTTATAATTGGAATAATCCTGGGTTAACCCAAAAAGCGACGTGGGTTAACCCAACGCGTAGTCCGGCTCGCCACAGCCGTGCAATTACCCGCTTTTGGACAAGGAGAAACCCCATGCGCGACGATCCCTATCCCAGCCGTTATTATCCCCGGGCCGAGCAGGAGCCTGGCATCACCACCACTGCGGCAGAGTTTCCTCATCGTTTTACCCCGCTGCAACGTTTTTCCCTACGGCTGGTCCTGTTTCTCGTTGTCTGTTATGCTCTGCTGGCGGTGCTGATGGTGATGGCTTCCGCCGGGTATGCCGCGCCTGCCACCCTGCCTGAGATTCTGGAGCCGGCCTACGATTGTGCCGGGGCCAAATTAGGGCAGATGTAAGACGCGCACGCTGTCTTGGGCTTCTTCCGCAGCCAATTGAGCGGCGGCACGCAACTCGGCTTGACGCCGGGCCGGTTTTTGTGTACCCTTCAACTGTGCAACGACAACGGCGTTGTGCGGCCGGCAGGAGCATCCTGCCCAGCATGAGGAGAGAGCGACCGGTGAAACTGGGGACGATCTTGGGGGCGCACCCCCTACGGATGCGAGATGTCCCGCGTGTAACCGGTAGCCGGTAACAGATCACCGCGTAGTTTGGCGACCACGGGCGTATCTCGCTCGTGGTCGTTTTGTTTTGCCGTAGCCTGATTCGCGTATTGCGTCTGCTCCGATCCAGGTTCGCCCGGCATCACGGTTACGAGAGAGTACTCCGTCTTCCAGGCGGAACGCGGCCGGTTGAATGGATAAGGAGGGGCCGATGGGATTGCGAGTTGACGGTATTTCCAAAACGTATGGCGACCATCAGGTGCTGAGCCGGGCTACATTCGTCGTCGGCGCAGGACAAAAGGTGGGGCTGGTGGGGGCCAACGGGGCCGGCAAATCGACGCTGTTGCGGATCATCATGGGCGAGGAGCAGGCGGACGACGGTACAGTCTGGCTTGCGCCAGGCGCGGAAATAGGCTACTTGCCGCAGGCGCTGCATGATGCCGATGCGCTTACGGTCGCGCAGTTGTTGGCGCGGGCGCTGGGTGAGGTGGTGCGTGTCGAGGCGCGTCTGCGTAGTCTGGAACAGCGGATGGCGACGGCGGGCGACGCGTTGGATGCGTTGCTGGCGGAGTATGGGCTGCTGAGCGACCGCTATGAACGGCTGGGAGGCTATTCGCTGGAGTATCGCACGCGCGAGGTCTTGGCGGGTCTGCAAGTGGACCACATTGCGCAGAGCCGTCCGGTGCAGTCGTTGTCCGGGGGCGAGAAGTCGCGGCTAGGGTTGGCGGCGCTGCTCCTGCGTAGCCCGGACCTCTTGCTGCTGGACGAGCCGACCAATCACTTGGACTTTGCCGCGCTGGCGTGGTTGGAGCGGACGCTGGTGGAGTTCAAGGGGGCGCTGCTGGTGGTTTCGCATGACCGTCAGTTTCTCAACCAAGTGGCCGCGCGCATCGTGGAGATCGACGAGCACAGCAAGGAGACCCGGCACTATGCGGGTAACTACGACTTCTATGCCCAGGCCAAAGCCGCGGCGCGCGCCAAGTGGGAGACGGAGTATTGGGCGCAGCAGGAGGAGATCTGGGAGCTGCGGAAGCTGATCAAGAGTAAGGCGCGCCAGGTGGGACACCCACAACGCGCGCCGCGCGACGGCGACAAGTACATAATCTATTTCAAGGCGCAGCGCGTCGATGACGCCGTGGCGCGCAACATACGCAACGCCGAGGAGCGGCTGCGCCGGCTGGAGGAGGACGCGCTGCCCAAGCCGCCGCGTCCACTGGTGATCAATCCTAGCTTTGACCCGGCGACGTTGGCGAGTCGCTTTCCGCTGGTGGTATCCGGGGTGGCGAAGGGGTACGGCGGGCAGTCGTTGCTGACGGAGGTCGATCTGACTGTGCGCAGCGACAGCCGTGTGGTGATCGTGGGGCCGAACGGCGCGGGCAAGACGACGCTGCTGCGTCTATTAGCCGGAATGGAACAGCCCGACGCCGGGGTGGTAGAGCGCGCCGCGGGGGTGGTATTGGGCTATCTGGACCAAGAGCAGGAGACATTGGCGCAGGAGGGGACGCTCTTTGAGCGCTTCCGCGCCGGACGTGCCGGGGACGCCGAGGAGTTCACGTCCGAATTGCTCGCCTATGGTCTCTTCGCTTATCCCGACTTAGCCAAGCCGGTGCGTACCTTGAGCGTGGGCCAGAAGCGCAAGCTGCAGCTAGCGACCTTGCTCACCGTGCGAGCCAACCTGCTGCTGCTGGACGAACCGACGAATCATCTGAGCCTAGATGTGGTGGAGGAGTTCGAGGCTGCGCTGCGTGGGTTTGCGGGGCCGGTGGTGGCGGTTTCGCATGATCGTCGCTTCATCGAGGGCTTTGCCCAGGAAATCTGGGAGGTGGCGGCGGGGCGTGTGCGCGTCTATCTGGGCGGTTGGGAGGAGTACCAGGCGCGTATGGGGATACGGTGAGGGGAGGGTAGCTGGAAA
>CAKZVN010000187.1 GCA_937922105.1 uncultured Litorilinea sp. | reverse complement strand
AGCCCGACGCGCGAACCGTCCACATGGTAGAGGTCCTCCTCCGAGGGGCTGGGCGGCATCATGCGCTTCTCGATGCCGTCCAACCCGGCAGCGAGCATGACAGCAAAGGCCAAGTAGGGGTTGGCGCTGGGGTCCGGGCAGCGCAACTCGCAGCGCGTGCTGCGATAGCGACCGCGGCTGATACGCGGGATGCGAATCAGGGCGCTGCGATTGGTGCGCCCCCACGACAGATAGACCGGCGCCTCGAAGCCGGGAACCAGGCGCTTATAGGAGTTGACCAGCGGCGCAACGATGGGCGTGATGGCAGGCGCATGGGCCAACTGCCCGGCGATAAAATGCAGCGCCGTCTCGCTCAGCCCATACTCGTTGTCCGGGTCATACATCACCGTCTCTTTGGTCTCGATATCCCACAGACTCTGATGCACATGCATCCCGGAGCCGGCGATCCCGGTCATGGGTTTGGGCATGAAGGTGCAATGCAGATTGTTCTTTTGGGCAATCGCCTTGAGGGTGGTGCGGAAGGTCATGGTGCTGTCCGCGGTGATCAGCGCCGGGCCGAAGGTGAAGTCAATTTCGCTTTGCCCGACTGCAACCTCATGATGGGAGGCTTCCACGCGGATGCCCATGGATTGCAGCGCGTCCACCATCTGGCGGCGCACGCTGTGGGCCAAGTCGGTGCTGATGTCGAAGTAACCGGCGCGGTCATGCGGCTTGAGGGGCATCAAGGAACCGTCAGGATAGCGCTCGAAGAGGAAGAACTCCAGTTCCGGGCCGACCTGATACTCCAAACCCATGGCGGTTGCGCGTTCCAGTTGGCGCTTGAGCACATAGCGCGGGTCTCCGGCAAAGGGTTCGCCGTCAGGTGTATAGACATCGCAGATCACGCGCGCGGTGGAGAGGTCCATCTCCCACGGGATCACCGCAAAGGTCGCAAGATCGGGGACCAGATACATGTCGCTTTCGGCGACACGGGCAAAGCCCTCCACCGAGCTGCCGTCAAACCATACGCCGTTGCTCACCGCCGTGTCCCAGTGCCCGATGGGAATAGTGACATGCTTGGCGATGCCGATGATGTCGGAAAATTGCAGCCGGATAAAGCGAATGTCGTTGCGCTTGATCAGGTCATCTACTCGTTGCAGTTCTTCCGCGCTGTATCCGATGCTCATAGTCACGGAGTCTCCTGTCCTCATCGAGGTGTTGTGAACGCGTCGCGCGTGTGTCGCTCGGTTCATGGTGCAGGGAATCTCCTTATTCTATCACCCACCGAGAATGAAGCCCAAGCAGGGCAAGCCGGAACACAACCGATAGCACAGGCGCCGGGCAAGGGGGACGGATTCGCATGGCCCGCAGACGAGGGAAATAAAGGCGGCCTGCTCGCCCTTCGGAGCAGCGAACAGGCCACCGATTGCCGACCGAGGTCGGATGTCGTGCAAGGCCGCCTTCACGCGGCCGGCGCGCCCTGTGTTAGATGCCGTAGTACATGACGTACTCGTGCGGGTGCGGGCGCAGGCGCACGGCGTCGAACTCATTGAGGCGCTTGTATTGGATGTAGGTCTCCAGCAAGTCGCTGGTGAAGACGCCGCCCTCCAGCAGGTAGGCGTGATCCTCCTCCAACGCATCCAGCACGGCGTCTAGCGACCCCTTGACCGTGGTGACATGGCGCAGCGTCTCGTCCTCGAAGAGGTCCATCTCCGACGGGTTGCCTGGGTCAATCTGGTTCTTGATACCGTCCAGACCTGCCATCAACATGGCGGCAAAGGCCAAGTAGGGGTTGGCGGCGGGGTCCGGGCAGCGGAACTCGATGCGCTTGGCCTTGGGCGACCCGGAGTAGACTGGGATGCGGCACGCAGCCGAGCGGTTGCGCGCAGAGTACGCCACCACCACCGGCGCTTCGTAGCCGGGCACCAAGCGGCGATAGGAGTTGGTCGTCGGCGCGCAGATCGCCAACAGCGAGTTGATGTGCTTGAGGATGCCGCCGATGTACCACAGCGCCAGTTGGCTCAGCCCGGCATACTTGTCGCCGGCAAAGAGCGGCTGACCGTCCTTCCACAGGCTCTGGTGGGTGTGCATCCCGGAGCCGTTGTCCTGGAAGAGGGGCTTGGGCATGAAGGTCACGGTCTTGCCGTGCTTCTTCGCCACGTTCTTGGTGATATACTTGTAGAGCTGGACCTGGTCCGCCATCTTGACCAGGGGCGCAAAGCGCATGTCAATTTCGCACTGACCTGCGGTCGCCACCTCGTGGTGATGGACTTCCACGTCAATGCCTGCCTCGATCATGGCGGTGACCATCTCGGAGCGGATGTCTTGCAGGGTGTCGAAGGGCGCTACCGGGAAGTAGCCACCCTTGTAACCGATCTGATGGCCCAAGCCCGGCGTGCCGCTGTTCCACGGCGCTTCCACCGAGTCTACGCCATACCCCGCCGAATACTGGGTGGAGTAGTAGTGGACCTCATCGAAGATGAAGAACTCTGCCTCCGGGCCGATGTAAATGGTGTCGGCGATGCCGGTGGAGAGGAGATAGTCCACCGACTTGCGCGCCACCGTGCGCGGGTCGCGGCTGAACGGCTCACCGGTTTGGGGTTCCACCACGTTGCAGACCAGGCTCAAGGTGGGCACGGCACAGACCGGGTCAATGATGGCGGTGGTGGGGTCCGCCAACAGGTTCATGTCACTGGTTTCGATGGACTTGAACCCACGAATGGACGAGCCGTCGAAGCCCATGCCTTCCTCGAAGGCCGCATCGGCCTCGAACCGTTCCACCGGCATGGAAAAGTGGTGCCACTGACCATACAAGTCAGTGAATTTCACGTCCACAAATTTGATGCCGTGCGCGCTAATCGCATCCATGACATCTTGTGGCGTCTTACAATTCAGCGGCATCTCAAAACTCCTTAGTGTCGATGTTGAACTGCTGGGTTGAACTGTTGGGATTACCAATCACGAAAACTATCTTGCGTCAGGGCGGCGGCACGCGCATTCGGTGGCGGCATAGAGCCGGGCATTTGCAGGCCGATTGCAAGACCGCCTCATCATAATAAAGGTTGCCTGAAAATAAAAACCTCCGGCTGTACAGCCATGCGAGGGCGTAAGACGCACCCCAACCACCGCCATGGCTGTGCAACCGGAGTATTGGGCCGGGGCGCACATACCCCGGAGATTGTCTTATTCCGACTTCTTGACCAGGAACTTAGGAGCAATGACCCACATGGTGAAGAGGGCGATAAAACCGCCGAGCGCCAACAAGAGTTCCATGATACCCCGTGTCCTTTCTGCGTGATGCCG
>CAKZVN010000186.1 GCA_937922105.1 uncultured Litorilinea sp. | reverse complement strand
CCCGCTGGTCCTCGGTCGCGACCCCCACGACGGCCTCGCCATCGTCGAAGACATCTACAACGCCATGCGCGTACGCGGCTTCCACGGCGGCTTTTATGTAGACGCGCTGGCGGGTCTCGACATTGCCTTGTGGGACCTGCGCGGCAGGCTCACCGGCCTGCCCGTCTGCAAGCTCCTGGGCGCGCAGCGGCGGAGCCGCCTGCCCGCCTACGTCTCCGGTCTGCCCAAACCGACGCGCACCGCGCGCGCCGCCCTGGCGCGCGCGTGGATCGAGCGTGGCTTTCACGCGGTCAAGTTTGCCGCCGCGGTCGCACATGACGGTGAATTGGCCGAGATGCGCGACCTGCGCGCCGCGCTCGGCCCCGGCCCGCAAATCCTCGTGGACCTGCACTGGCGCTACACCGACCAGGAAGCCATCAAACTCATTACCCAGTTGGAAGCCTACGACCTCGCTGTCGCCGAGGCGCCCGTACAATCCGAGGACCTGGAAGGCCAAGCCGCGGTCAGCCGCGCGGTCAAGACCCCGGTCGCCGGGGGTGAGGAGTTGCGTACCGTCTTCGAGTATCGCCCACGCTTCACCCACCGCTGCATGAGCATCATCCAACCGGAGATGGCGCACATGGGCATCAGCGCGTTTTGGCAAGTCTGCCAGATGGCGCGCGCCTTCCACTGCCGGGTGATGCCCCACGCCACCATTGGCGTCGGCATCGCCCAGGCTGCCAGCCTGCACGTCTCCGCTGCGCTGGAGAATTTCGTGATGCACGAATACCAGCATTCCATCTTCGACCGCAATCTAGCCTTCATCCACAGCGACATGCGCTGTGCCGAGGGCTACTTCACTTTGCCCAGCGGTCCCGGCTTGGGCACGACCCCTGCCGACCACCTTTTCGACTATGTTCTCGGCCAACCGGTCCGAGTAGAAAGCTAACCACGCATGCCCCATCTCGTCTGGGCTGGGCTAGCCCTGCCTGACGCGCACACCCCGGCCCAACCCGATTTCGCCGTCGCCGTCGAAGGCACGCGCATCATTGCCGCCGGCCCGCGCCACCAACTCGCCGCCGCCTATCCCGACGCCCCCCAGACCGGCAGCGCCGACTATCTGCTCCTGCCCGGCTTCACCAACAGCCATGACCACGGTCGCGGCTTAGGGACTTTCCCCCTGGGCGCGCCCGACGATCTGCTGGAAATCTGGTTGCCCGGCCTCTTCTCCCAGCCGGCGGTCTCGCCTTATCTGCTTGCCGCTTGGGAGAGCGTGATGCTCCTGCGCAGCGGCGTCACCTTGACCGCGCACAGCCAAAACCCACAGAATTGGCTCCACATGGGCGACGAGGCGCACGAGTTGCTGCGCGGCTATCGCGATGCCGGCGTGCGCGTCGCCTTCCATCCCCCGCTGGTAGACCAAAACCCGCTGGTCTATGCCGGGCGCGCCGAGTTTCTCGCCGGGCTGCCCGCGACGCTACACGAGGCTGCCGCGCGTTTCCTCGCGCCCAATCCCCTCAGCCACGCCGACTACCTGACCCTGTGCGACGAGCTGTATCGCGCCTACCACGACCCGGTTGACCACACCGTTGCCATCCAGATCAGCCCCGCGGGTGGACAATGGTGTAGCGACGCGTTGATTTTGGCCGCGGTGGACTTTGCGCGCAGCCACGCCACGCGCGTTCAGATGCATATGCTGGAGACGCGCTACCAGCGCGCCTATGCCTGGCGCACCTGGGGCAAGAGCTTTATTGCCCATCTACATGAGATCGGCGCGCTGGGGCCGTGGCTCACATTGGCCCACATGATCTGGATCGAGGAAAGCGATCTGCCCCTACTGGCGGAATCGGGCGTCGCCGTTGCCCACAACCCCGGCAGCAACCTGCGCCTGCGCAGCGGCGTTGCCCCGGTTCCCGCTTACATCCGTCACGACATCCCGCTGGGCATCGGCATGGACGGCCAAACCCTGGACGACGACCAAGACTATCTGCGCGAATTGCGCCTGGCGCTCACCCTCGCCAACCGGCCCGGCGCACACAGCCCCACCGTCACTGCCGCGGATATTCTCCACGCCGGGCTGGGGGGCGGGGCCGCCGTGACCCTGGGCGCAGGCGCGCCCCTGGGCAAGTTGGCCCCCGGCGCGCTCGCCGATCTGGTCTTGATTGATTATACCGAGGTGTGTCGCCCGTGGATGTCGCCGTTGCCCTCCACTGCGGACGTGCTGTTGCGCAAAGCAAGCAGCCGTCATGTCCGCCACGTGATGGTCCACGGCGACTGGAAATTGTGGGAGGGGCGCGCCACCTGTGTGGACGAAGACGCCCTGGCTGCTGCCATCGCCGACGAGCTAAACCGCTACGCGCCCACCGACCTGGCGGCCCAAGCCGCAGCAGCCCAAGCCCTCGCCCCCTATCTGCGCCGCTTTTATGCCGCCTGGGAATCGGCTCCGTCAAAGGTCCAGCCGTTCTTTTAACGCCGCATCGGCGCGGCAATAGGCCGTGGTGGTCAGCCCGCAATACCAAGTCAAAAAGCGCGTCGCCTGGGTGAGATAGTCCCAACGGTCGGGCAAATGGCAACGACGAAACTCGTTGACCATCGCGTTGAGATGCTTGACGTTGTGCAACAACGTCCCGTTGTCGGTGCAGGCGGTAGCGGTCAACAGACGAATCATAGCCTCCGGGCAGCCGTCCTTGTCGGCATAGGCTTGCACCGCTGCGGTGGCACGACGATAGTCGTGCGCGGGCATGGCTTCGGCCAAACAGACCAGCAGTTGCTCCGGCTCATGCGCAGCCAGCGCAGCCACATCCTCGCCATAGGGGTAGGGACGCCCCGGCTCAAAGGGCACAAAGCGAAACTCTCGGCTGATCACCGCGGGACCACGCTCCAACATGCTGCCTGCCTGCAACGCAGCCAACACCTGCGTGCTGGGCTGCATGTAGTGCAATGCCTCGCCCAAGAGGCGCAGACAGTTGCCCAGGTGAATGGGCGCGACCTCGCGGCTGATGGAGTCATAATCGCTGTGGGGGACAGGCTCCACCATCAAGTACATATCGCACGCGGCCTGGGCCGCGGCCGCGATCACCGTCGCGGGTGAGCACCCCTCCTCCGCCAACAACTGCGCGGTCAAGACCGGTCGCGCCGCGGGCGCCGCAGCTAGCAAGCGAGCGCGCACCGCGTCCACGCGTTCCGGTTGATAGGCGCAGGCCCGCGGCCCCGCCAAAAGGTCAAACTCGGCGCGCAGCGCTACGCTACGGTCATACGGCCCGAAGTTGATGGGAAAGCTGGAGCTATAGCGTGCCGCCCAGCGCAGCAGATCAAAACCCTGCTCCCAGCCCAAAAGATCGATCATACACAACGACAACACGGGCGAGATCAGCGCGTGGTCATCGGTGACCATCCCCTCCAGGCCGATGTCCAAAATCAAGTCGGCGATCGCTTCGGGCGACAACACTTCATTCAAGCCCACCATGCGATGGTCCACCGCCATATATTCGCCCATGCGAATATCATGGCGCAGCCGGCGAATGCTCTCCTCCACCGTCGCCTCGCGGATGGGCCATGCGGGCAACAACTGGTACGGCCCGAAGTAGGGGTCATGTAAGTCGGCGACTACTTGATGCAACGCCTGCATGAGCAGAAGATAGCGGGTGCGGTCGGGTTGGCCCTGGGCCAGTTGGCGCGCGTCCTCGCAGCCAATCATGGCGTGCGACACAAACCCCATCAAATTGTGGGCCTGATTATTGAGATAGCGACACGCAGTCAACACCCCAGCGGCCCACAGATCATCCTCGCAGACACCGTCCGCCAATCTAGCCGCGGCCTCGTCCATCACCTGGTCGGGGGTGGTGGAACGCAGCCACGCGATCAGCTCCTGTACCACCGCCTCATTCGCCCGCATCTGCGCCCGAAACGCCATAACTCCTCCTCATCGAACCAAACCGCCCCGCGGGCGGCTTCCACGTCTCTACACCACGCGATAGCGCAACGGCTCCCCAGCCAATAGGGCGCGGATATTGGCCCAGTCGCTCTCGCGACCGCCCATGCGACCACCTGCCGCGCCCGTGTGGGGTGTGAGCAGCACATTGTGCACGGGGTCCTGCGCCACCTTCAAGAGCGGGTTATCCGGGCGCAACGGTTCCCATTCAAAGGTATCCAGCGCGGCGCCGCCCACATGCCCGCTTGCCACCGCTGCAGCTAGCGCCGCCTCATCCAGCACGCTGCCGCTGCCGCAGTGCACCACGAAACTGCCCGGCTTCATAGCAGCAAAGGTCGCGGCGTTAAGCAACAGGTCCGTCTCCGCCATATAAGGCAAGAGCACACACAGGAAATCGCTGCTCGTCACAATCTCATCCGGCGGCGCATAGGTAATGCCCAACTCGGCTTCCACCGCCGCGGGCAAGCGCCGCCGTTTGTGATAGCGCACCGCCGCGGGCATAAAGCCCCGGAGCCGCCGCGCCAACTCCGCGCCGATCTCGCCGAAGCCCAGAATCCCCACCGCCGCGTCCCAAATCCCCGTCAAATGGGTACGCCCGGACCAGTTGTAGGCGAAGACATTCTCGTCGGTGCGTCTGGCTGCCAGCCCCCAGTCTTGCGCGGCGTGGGCGATGGCGACGCTCTCCGGCAAGCGGCGTGCCAGCGCCAGCATCTGCATCACCATGTGCTCCGCGACCATGACACAGCCCACCACGGGCCAAGCCGACACCGCCACGCCTGCTCGCCGCGCCGCCTCCAGGTCAATATCATAGGTCATGGACCCCAGGCGCTGGATCAGCCGCAGCCGGGGCGCAGCCGCGATCAAGCCCGCGTCCACCTCCCCCGCGCGCTCGCTGACCAGTACGTCGGCATCGGCGAGCGCAGCCGACAGCGTAGCGCGGTCGGGGTGGCGCAGCATCACCACCCGACACTGCGGCGGCGCGACCGCCAGCGCGTCTTGCTGGTGGCGCGGCGAGCGGTCTGTCACAAAGACCACGTTGAGCGACGGTATCATGCGCTCCCCGGCCTAATGTACGGTCCAGCCACCGTCAATGGTGATCCCCGCGCCGGTGATGAAACTGCTGGCATCGCTGGCAAGGAAGACCGCCAACCCCTGAATCTCGTGCAATTCACCCCAACGCCCCAACGGCACTTTGGACACAAAAGCCGCATACTGGGCGGGATCGTTCTTAATACTCAGATTCATCTCGGTGCCGAACGGGCCGGGCATAATACAGTTGACCGTGATGCCGTAGGGCGCCCACTCCAGCGCCAGCGCGCGCGTCATCTGCAAAATCGCACCCTTGCTGGTGGCATAGGGGGTGCGGTCGGCAATGGCAATGATGGAGAGCGTGGAGCCGATGTTGATGATGCGCCCGCCGCGTTGGCCCTTAAGGTACGGCGCAACGGCCCGGCACATGAGCCACGGCCCGGTGACATTGATGGCCTGCACCTCCAGGAACTGTTCCAGCGTCAGCCCATCAATCGGCCCGCGCGTGTTGATTCCCGCATTGTTGACCACAATGTCCACGCGACCCAGGTCAGCCACGATCTGCGTCACCGTCGCTTCGACCTGGGCTTGTGACGTGACATCGCAGCCATAGCCGCGCACGCGACGCCCCGTTGCCGCGGCGATGGTTTCGGCTTCGCCGGCGGCTTGCGCGGCGTTGCGGCTGATCACCGCGACATCCGCGCCGGCTTCAGCCAATCCTTCCGCCATGGCTCGGCCCAAGCCGCGCGTCCCTCCAGTGACAATCGCCACCTTCCCGTCCAGTCGAAAACGGTCCAACACACTCATGCGAATCTCCTTGCCGGTGTTTGATGATGGCTGCGGCGCGCCGCGTGACGTTCTATCGGCGCGCAGGTCGCACCGTGGACGGTGCGGGCGGCCCCGCCTACACCGCCCGAAAGCGGCGCAAACGTAGCCAACCTTACGAAGTCTAGGCGGCTATTCTACTCAACAATTGCGGCAGACGCAACGCCGCTTTGTGCTTTTCCATCCCTGGAAGTCAGTGCTCGTCGCCCCCCGTGCTTTGGCGGCGCAGCCCGCGCGCAGTATAATGGCAGTCCCGGTGCACCAGGCGCACCGGTCATGGGAGCCGGTCCGAGGGGAAAAGACGTTGGCGGTTTTCAGAGACGCAGAACAACTTTACACAGTCTTGCAGGGAGTCTTCACCGCGCTGGTAGAACGCGGTGCCGACATCGAAGCCTTCACCCACAGCAATCTGGTGGTCCGCATGACCTTCAGCGCGCCCGACGCCGAAATCCTCTTGGACGGTCGCCAGCCGCCGCTAGAGGTCTTCTACGGCACGCGCCCTGGTCAAGCCAATCTGGAATTCGCCATGCCCGCCGACTTGCTCCATGCCATTTGGCTCGGTCACGAGAGCACCAGCCAGGCCTTCTTCAGCGGGCGCATCCGCACCCGCGGCAATCTCCTCGCCGCCGGTCGCTTGCTCGACCTCTTTCGCCAATGCGAGCAAGTCTACCCGGAAGTAGCCGCAGCCCATGGGTTGGTCTGAAGCGCATCCACAATCATGCTGCCTGCCCCGCACGACCGCCGGCGATTTTTCTTTTGCCGCGCGGCGCCCCACACGCATCTCCCGTTGCCGCGCCATCCTTTGACACCCCTCCCCACACTCGCTATAATTCCCCTGCGCGCCACACCCGACCCAACCGGGAGGGTCGCGCGGTTCCCGGTTCCAACCGCCAGATGGGTGGCTGTGCGGTGTGAGATGCAGACGGTCCGTCAGACGGCTTGCTGCGCTCTCTCCTGGGTGGGGCGCATCCGGTTGGTGGGGCGGGAGGGGCCGCTATGAGCGTCAGCGACGAAATCAAACAGCGCATTGACATCGTCGAGCTAGTCTCACGCTACACGGTATTGCGCAAAGCAGGCTCGAACTACAAAGGCCTCTGCCCCTTCCACAGCGAACGCACGCCCAGCTTTGTGGTCTTCCCCCAGAGCGGCACGTGGCGCTGCTTTGGGGCCTGTGGCGACGGCGGCGATATCTTCTCCTTCATCATGCGCAAGGAGAATTTAGATTTCCGCGAGGCGCTGCACATGCTCGCCAAAGAGGCGGGCGTTGATCTGGAAAACAACCCGGCGGACCCCATCCGCAACCGGCGCGCCCGTATCGCGGAAGCCAACGCCGCCGCTGCCGACTATTATCGCCGCATCTTGCTCACCCATCCCGCCGCGGCTCCGGCGCGCGCCTACCTCCAGCGCCGTGGCATTGACGAAGCCACCATCGCCACCTTCCAACTAGGCTATAGCCTGGAGCAATGGAGCGGATTGCGCGACCATCTCTTGGCCCAAAAATTCGACCTGGACCTGCTCATCGCCGCGGGCCTGGTTAAACGTCACGAAGAGCGCAACAGCACCTACGACGCCTTTCGCAACCGCGTCATGATTCCCATCCGGGATCGGTTGGGCCGCGTCATCGGCTTCGGTGGGCGCGTCCTGGACGGCAGCCAGCCCAAATATCTCAACACCGCAGACACCGACCTCTTTCACAAGAGCCACATCGTCTACGGTCTCGATCTGGCGCACCAGGCTATCCGCGAACAGGACCGCGTGGTCATCGTCGAAGGGTACATGGACGTCATTGCCGCCCACCAACACGGCTTCGCCAACGTCGTCGCCTGCATGGGCACTGCGTTGACCGCCGAACAGCTACAACAATTGCAGCGCTATACCAACAACTTCGTGCTGGCGCTGGACGCCGACACCGCCGGGCAACAAGCCACCATCCGCGGTCTCAACCAGGCTCGCCAAGCCCTGAGCCGCGTCCGCAAACCCACCGTCACCGCCACCGGTGTGCGCATGACCGAGCGCCTAGGCGCTGCGCTCTACATCGCCGCCATGCCCAGCGGACGCGACCCGGACGACGTAATCCGCCAAGACCCGGCTGCGTGGCAGGCCCTCATCGCGCAAGCCAAACCACTGGTGGATTTCTATTTCTCCGCGGTCGCACAAGAAACCGATCTCACCGGCGCGCGCGGCAAGGGCCTTGCCGTCGCCGAACTGACTCCCCTGATTGCCGAGTTGGAAGACGAGGTAGAGCGCGAACACTACATCCAACGCCTGGCACGCCTCGTCCAGTTAGACGAGCGCACCATTGCCGGACGCGTGCAAGCGGCGGCGCGCACCGAGCAAGCCATCCAGCAGCGTGGGCAACACGCGCATCGCAACGCTGCGCGGCACGCCCCTCGCGCTGCCGGTCAAGCGGAACCGTCACCTGCCCAACACACAGGCGCGCCGGCACAATCCACCATCGTGACCGAAGACTACTTGCTGGCGCATCTCCTGCGCGACCCGGACTTGTTGATCTGGCTCACGACTGCAGCGAGCGAACGCGAGATTGCGCCCCTGGACGTATCCGACTGGCAGCATGTGGAAAATCAGGAGATCTTCCGCAGCCTCAAGTATTTCATGTCCGGCGATATTCCCTGGGACATCGAGTTATTCCAAGAATCCCTGCCTGCGCCTCTCCACGGGCGCTTGGCCCAACTCCTGGCAGCCGGCGCCGCGCTGCCCGCCTATCACGGCGACGACGTGCGCACCGACCTGCTCAAGGTACTCGTCCGCCTGCGGCTCGACCGGCTGCGGGCGCGCACCCTCCAAGTACGCTTTCTCCTGGACGAAGCCACCAGCAACGGAGAGCGCGACGACGCCCGCGATCTCTTCACGTTGAGCAATCAAGTCTTGCGCGACCTCTCGCATTTGCAGACCAAGTACCATGAACTCGGCCGCGCTCTGGCTGGTGCCCAGCGCGGCGAACTGGGCGTCAAGATTCGCTAGGCCGCCTTGTGCGGTGAAGGAGCAAGATGGATAGGCGACGCCGACCCAATGCCGGCCGCACTCCTCGCTCGGAGTCGGTCTCCCCCATTCCCCGTAGCGCCCCCGCGCCTGAGAGCGAGTTGGATGAATACATCCACCTGGGGGAAACCCCTGCCCAGGAGGAAGACGACCTCTTTGACGATCTGCCCCTCGAAGACGAAGGCGAGGAAGAGGAGGAGAACCGGCCCATCCCCCGCATTGAGCGGGACACCAAGATGGAGGAGGAGATCGAGCAGGAAAAATATGTCCCGCTCGAAAAACTCATCGAAGACCTGCCGGAACAGGGCCAAAGCCTGGACCCGGTGCGTATGTACCTGCGCGATATCGGCAAACACCCCCTCCTGACCGGGGAAGAAGAACTGGAGCTGGCGCGCAAAATTCACGAAGGCAAATTGGCGGAAGAGCGCCTAGCCTCCGGCGCTGTGGAGGACCCCGACGAGCGCGACCGCTTAGAAAAAATCAAAAATGAAGGCAAGAAGGCGCACGAAACCCTGGCACGCAGCAACCTGCGCCTGGTCGTCAGCGTCGCCAAGCGTTATATCGGTCGCGGCCTCAACTTCCTGGACTTGATCCAAGAGGGCAATCTGGGCCTCTTGCGCGCCGTGGACAAGTTCGATCACACCCTGGGCTTCAAGTTCAGCACCTACGCCACCTGGTGGATTCGCCAAGCCATCAGCCGCGCCATCGCCGACCAGGCGCGCACCATCCGCATCCCCGTCCACATGGTAGAGACCATCAACCGCCAGGCACGCGTCAAGCGCCGGCTCCAACAAGAACTGGGCCGCGAACCCACTTTCGAGGAAATTGCGCTGGAAATGGAATTTGTCGAGCCGGCTGACGCCGACGCCGTGCGCGAAAGTATGCGCACCGGCAAACGCCTCGACCCGGATATCGCGCGCCGGCTGGAGCGCGCAGCCCAACGCGTGCGCCGCATTCAACGCCTGAGCCAGGAACCGATCAGCCTCAACACACCCGTGGGCAACGAAGAAAACTCTTCCCTGGGCGACTTCATCGAGGACGAGAGCATGCCCGGCCCGGTGGACACAGCCAGCCGTCGCCTGCTCAAGGAGCACATGAATGAGATCCTCGACGGCCTGACCGACCGCGAACGCAAAGTCCTTATCATGCGCTTCGGCTTGGAGGACGGCATCACCCGCACGCTGGAGGATGTGGGCAAAGAATTCGACGTCACCCGCGAGCGGGTGCGCCAAATCGAAGCCAAAGCCCTGCGTAAACTGCGCCATCCGCTGCGCAGCCGCAAGCTGCGCGACTATCTCGGCTAAACGCAGCGCGGCGCTGTGCCCCACGGCGCCCGAAAAATTTGACAAGCCGTGCCGCCCTGCCTATACTGGAAGAATCAGCCGCAAGCCCGATCCTCGGTAGCTCAATCGGCAGAGCATCCGGCTGTTAACCGGACGGTTGTTGGTTCGAGTCCAACCCGGGGAGCCAAAAGAACACGAGCGCACACGCCGCCTCCTGTACCTAGCGCACAGGAGGCGGCGCATTTCATGGCGAAATAGTTCTCCAATACACCCACCGCTGCGGCAGACACGACACCGTCATGGTTCCGCAACCTCGATCGGCACGAAACTTTCTGCAACCTCTGCAGGGTTGCCCAATTGCCCGCTCAGGTTACTGCCCCAGCAAAACACGCGACCGTCTTCCACACGCGCGCAGGTGTGCATCTCGCCTGTAGCGAGCGCCGTCACCGTGCCGGGCAAGCCGATCACCGGGTGCGCGATCAGTTTGTTTTCCTGTGTGCCGTCGCCGATTTGCCCGTCACTGTTCGCGCCCCAACAGAAAAGCTCCCCGGAGTGCGTGACCGTGCAACTGTGCCGATAACCGCTTGTCAATGCAACAAACCGCTCCAGGCTCTCCGTCTCCACACGCACCGGTTCAAGGCTACGCGCACCGATAAACCCGCCTTGCCCGTTGCCTAATTCGCCGCTCTCGTTGTACCCCCAACAATAGACGCTCCCGTCGCCGACCAGCGCGCAGCTATGCCCCGACTCTGCATAGCTCCCCGCTGCAATCCCCCAGGCGTTGAGCAACGGCTCGCCACTCGCCGCAATTTGTACGCGCACAGGGGTGCTACTACCCGTCGTACTGCCGTCGCCCAGCTGACCGTCGCGGTTGTCGCCCCAACACCACACCTCCTCAGTCGTGGTGAGCGCGCACGTATGCCCACCCTCATGTCCTCCACCGGCTGCCAACGCGATCACTGTTGCGGGCAGCCCCGCAACCGCCACCGGACCCGCGCGCGGTTCCATTGTACCGTCGCCCAACTGTCCGGCGTCGTTGCGCCCCCAACAACGTACACTCCCTGTTTCCAGCAAAGCACAAGTATGACCATAACCGGCGACCATCGCGCGCACGCCCGCCAGCGGTGCGTCGCCGTCCATCACCACAGTCGCCGTCAATCGGCACGGCTGGTCTTGGCATAACTCGTCCGCGCCCGGACCTAATTGCCCAAACTCGTTGCTGCCCCAGCAAAGCGCCGTGCCGTCGAATTTCACCGCGCACGTATGCTCATAGCCGGCAGCAAGGGCACGCACCCCATCCAGCGGTGCGTTGCCTGCCAACACCGTCACCGGCGCGAAGCGGGCAAAGGTCTCCCACTCCCCGGCTGTACCGTCGCCCACCTGCCCCCGAGAATTACTGCCCCAACAACGTACCTCGCCTGCCTCTGTCACAGCGCAGCTATGCCCCCCGCCTGCGACCAGGCGGGCATCGCCTGGTGTCGGGTAAGGGGTTGGGGTCGGCGTGAGCGTAGCGGTCGGCGTTGCAGTCTCCGTGGGAGTGGCTGTCAGCGTTCCGGTTGCGGTAGGCGTCGAGGTCGCCGTCCCCGTCGGCGTGGGCGTTGTGGTCAAACTCGGCGTCGCGGACACAGTCACCGTGGGTGTAGCCGTCCCCGTCGGCGTGGGCGTTGTGGTCAAACTCGGCGTGGCAGACGCGGTCGCCGTGGGTGTAGCCGTTCCCATCGGCGTAGGCGTTGCGGTCAGGCTCGGCGTCACGGATGCGGTCGCCGTGGGTGTAGCCGTTCCCGTCCACGTAGACGTAGACGTAGGCGCCGGCATGGTCGGTGTCGCCGAGGGAAGCGCTGTCTCTGTGGGCGTTGCGCTCGACGTTGCTACCGGAGACTGGGTTGCAGTTGGGGTTGATGCGCCGGGGATGGTGGCTACGTCCGTCGGCGTTGCGGTGGGCGACGGCGTACCGGTCAGCGTGGCGGTCGGAGTAGGCGTATCCGGCACAGTCGGCGTCACGGTGGGCGTGGCAGTCGCTGTAGGCGTCCACGTTGCGGTATCGGTGATAGTAGCGTGCGGTTCAGGGTCCTCTGTCAGTGCCGGAGTGGCGGCAAACTCCGGGTTTGCTTGCCCCACCAGGGGCAGGTAAATCCGCCCGCTCTCATCCGCGGCAGCCCACAAGACCACTTGCCGCCCGCCCAACAAGGCAACACACAACAGCAGCAAGACGACGCTCCACGCGCCGCCGGACCGCTGCGCGCGCAGAAGCCGACGAAACCGCATCTTCTTCTCCCATCGGGGTGTCCGCGCGCAGCCGCACGCGCTGTTGCCAGTCTAGCACCGGAGCACAACGCGTGCTAGGGGCAACTATCCTGTTCCTGCAGGGCATTTGTCATCCGGTTACACCTGCGGCAGAGGCTTGCGGTTGCGCCGCCGCGCCATCTCTGGTATCGTGTGCCTATCAACCGCCAAGCGCCCATTCGTTACGCAGGGGGATGATCACCGTGAACCGACCACCCACCGCCTTTATCCGGGTTGCCCACACCGATCTCTACGCGTTTATCGAACAAGCCGGACTCCAGGTCGGGCTGCCGCCCGAGCGCGCCGCCCTTCTGGCTCGCCTCCTCACCGACAACGACCTGCGTGGCGTCTTTAGTCACGGCACCATCCAAATGGCGACCTACGCCCGGCTCCTGCGTGACGGCGTGCTCAACCCCAAGCCGGACGTTCATGTGCTGCGTGAAACCGACAACAGCATCATCTATGACGGGGACGGTGGACTCGGCTACTTCCCGGCCTATGCCGCGACCTTAGCCGTGGTGGAAAAAGCGCTTGCCCAGGGCATTGCGGTGGGCCAATCGCGCAATCACGGTCATTTCGGCGCGGCGGGTATCTATTCTCGCCTGCTCCTGGGGCACGATCTTTTGGGGCACGTCACCTCCGGTCACCAACTCAACCTCCAGCCGGGCCAGCCGTATGTCACCGCTGCGGGCGGCTCGCCCCATTCCTTCATCGCGCCGGCAGGCGAAGAAGAGCCGCTCGTCCTGGATTTCGGTGCCGTCCACGATCTTTATGTAGACTCACCCTACCGTGAAGAAATTTCACGTCTGGCGCCCGGCACAGTCTTTCGCAGCGTCGGCCTGGGCGCGATCTGCCAGGCATGGGGCGGCTTCCTGGCAGGAATCCCGGCCCACCCCCATCGCGCCGTACGCAGTTGGCCCGGTGCCAACCAGGGCGCGCTGATCATCGCCTTCCGCATAGACCTCTTTATTGACCCTGCCGTCTTCAAAGCCGAAATGGATGACTACCAGCGCCAAGTCCATCGTCTCCAGCCGCTGGAAGGATTCGACAGCGCCCTACTCCCCGGCAGCATTGAAGCCCAACGCTGTGCCGCCTACAGCGTCGAGGGCATTCCCGTCGGCCCGGACCATCGCACCCGCCTGACGGAAATGGCGATTGAACTGGGCATCAAGCCGCCCTGGTAGCCGCTGCCCAGTTCACTCTTCCCAACACGAGCCGTGCAGCGGCACCTCCGCCAATTGCAACGCCGTGACGCCGCTGGGGTCCAAGGTGATGCGATAGCGCCGCCACGGCACATAAAAATAGGTATAGCCGCGCAGGCAGACCTGGTTGACCTCCGTCTCGCCGAAGAGCGCAGCAGGATCAGCCGCCTGGGCCGACAGCCGGATATCCTCCAGCGCCAGTCGTTGCACCCAAGCCCCGGTCACGCGATAGGTGAACTCTGCCGACCGTCGCGCGTTCACCGCCAAACGCAAATCCTCGCCCACCGCGCGCGGTTGCGGCGGGTCCAAGATACGCGGCACCAGCGCCCACGGTAAGACTGCAATCACCAAAATAAAGAGCACCTGCGTGCGCCAAGAGCGGCTCTCCCAACGAATCGCCATCCCCAGCAAACGCCACACCAGTGTCGCGCCCAGCCAGAGCAGCCATAGCATGAGCAGGTTGAGCAAAAAGTCCAACGGGCCGACCCGCGACACGCCGGACAACTCGATGCGCGCAAAGGGAATGGGAAAGCCACGCCAGCCCGTACAGCCTGCCGGGCAACTGGCGTAATGGGGCGGCACCACGAACAGATAGTAACTGCCGATGCACAACAGCAGCGCCGCCAAGAACGCCCCCATGACCACGCGGAACCAATAGCGCGTCTGCTGTTGCCACCAGATCACCAACAGCGTGCAAAGTAGCCCACCCGCAAGAGCCAGCAGCAAGTCGGCAGGCCCGGCAAACAAGACCCACTCATCCAGCGGCAGCGACGGCAACAGATCGAACATCGGCGCGGCGCCCTCCGCACGCAGCTAGCGTGATTGTAGCAGCGCGTCGGACGCCTGCCAGCAGAGGAAGACGCGGCTCATGCTGGGCGGCAGGAGGAAGACCGGCTGCGGGCGGTCGCGCCCATTCCAGCGCGCCAACTCCAGCGAGCCGTCCTCCAGCGTGGAGACCGTCAACGTATGCAAACCGTCGCGACATGTAGCATAGTCGCGCAGTTCGCGACCGGAGGGGAAAAGGTAGCTGGTCGCCGCGACATCGGCTGCGGGCCGGTCGGGCGGGGGGAGTTGCACCTGGACCACGCCGAAACGCTGCACCCCAAAGGTATCACCGGGCGCAAAGCGGCTGCGCGCCGCCACCAAGCGATCATTGCCCAACCAAGCTAAGTTCGGCGCCAAGAACTCGAAGCGATTATCCACCACATAGACCGGGCGGAACGTCCCTGCGCCGCGCCCCTCCAGCGTCAACACGCGCAGCGTATTGGCAGGACGGATGAAGCCGGCGGTCAAGCTGGGCCGGTCGGGATCATAATAGAAATAGGCCAGTCTGGTATGGTCCGGGCTGGGGCGCAGAGGGCCGCGATAACTTTCAGGCGCCAGCAGGAGTTGCGGCGGGCCGGTCAATTCGCCCGGTCCCTCTGCCGGCAGACGCACCCCCACCCGGAAGACACCGGCATAGAGCCGCTGCGCCGTGCGGTCCACCGTGTCCAGCAAGAGCGTCAACTCGCCCTCACGGTCCGCGGGCAAGACATCCACCAGCAACGGCGTCAGCGCGCCGGTAATGATGGGACTCGCCGCCTGGAAGATCTGACCGCCGACGCGCAGACGCAACGCAATGCGCCCATCCACCGGATCAAAACGCCACAATTGCCACTGCTCCAGATCGGCTTGCGGCGTCTCAATCCACCACAACCCACCTGCCGCGTCGCCCACCACGCCGCGCAGCGAATGATAGGGCTGGGCGAAAATCTGCATCCCCACCCCATCGCTGCGAATCCAAGTAAAGCGGTTGGGTCCGGTGGGTGCGTCCTGGATGCTGACCACGATGCCTGCTGCCGGGTCGCTGCCGGCCCAGCCCGCCTCACGCTCGCCGGTGAAAAGTTGGCGCAACGTCCCGCCGCTTTCAAGGAAATAGACGCCCGCCTCCTCGCGGCTGCCCATCAGCGCCACGGCGCGCTCCTGGGCTGGGGCCGCGGCCAATTCCGGCGCGTTGACCAATCGCGCCCGCTCCTGGGCTGGGGCCGCGGCAATGCTGATGCGTGTGGCGCGCCAGCGTGACGGGTCGCCGGCATCCGGCGCGCCGGTGACGTAAATGAGCGCACCGGGCCATAGCAACTCCGGCGGCGCCGTCACCCAGCGTCCTGGGTAATCTCCGAAAATCCCCGACCAGATCTCGACGACCGCCGCCTCGACCACGACCGTTGCCGGGTCGCCCGCGTCACGCACCACCGGCAGCGGGGCAAAGGGATCGGCAGGAATGCGTTCCCCGGCTACCGTAAAGGCGATCTGGCGCGCCGGGTCCGGCGGGGGTGCAGCCGGTCCGGCAGCCGCGTCCGCCTGCGGGTCGCGCAATTCCGCGGTGGGAACCGGCGTCGGTGTCAACGTCGGCGTGGGCGTGCCGGGCGTAGGCGTATAGGTGGGTGTCGGCGGGATCACCGGCTCCCCATCGCTGCGATAGCGCGCCAAGAAAGCCAGGTCGCCCGTCACCTGCAACAATTCGGTCGCCACCCAGCCCACGGTCTCGTGATAGGGGTGTCCTGGTTGGTTGATGCGCAGCACGATCCAGTCACCCGCCTCGGTAATCCCGTACAAATCCACCTGCACGCCATAGTCCAGCGCAGCTAGGCTGGGGTACTCCCTGCCCGGTCCCGCCCGCAGGTTGGCAGGCGAACGGAAGATGATGGCACGTGCCAGAGGAGCCTGCTCCAGCGGAATGCTGGGAATCGGATAGGGCAGCGGGGTGGGGGTCGCCGTGGGCGTCGGCGTCTCGGTGGGCGTCGGTGTCGCCGTCTCCGTAGGGGTCGAGGTTGGCGGCGCGGTGGGCGTGACGGTCGGCGTGGGTGACGGCGTATCGCTGGGAATGGCGGTGGGCGTCGGCGTGTCGGTTGCCGTAGGCGCGGGGGT
>CAKZVN010000185.1 GCA_937922105.1 uncultured Litorilinea sp. | reverse complement strand
CAAGACAAAGAGCAAGAGCCACATACAGACAAAAGCCAGCACCGCCATCCAGCCCGACAGGCTGAAATAGAAGAGGATGCTCACCACGATGACCAGCGGGATGAGCAGGTTGATGAGATAGACCAGCCAGCCGCGTCCGATGTTGCTGCGCGCCGCTTCCCAGAAAAAGGACGAGTCCACCCGCTTGTAGTTCGCCATGCGGTTGGCAACCTGGTGGATGCCCAGGGTGACGGGCGCAGCCGGCAGGATGAGCAAAGTACCCACCCACCACACGACGCTCATGAAGACGCACAGGAAGAGTTCTTCGTAGGCCGCCTTAAAGGTGCGACCCATGACGGTAAAGGCTTTCATGCAAGGTGTCTGCGTGGCTCCAGGAAGTATTGACGAACAGTCGAACGCTGCGGCTCGCCCACGGTGATTTGGTTTGGCCTGCACAGGGACCGGTCCACCGCTTTGCCAATCCCGCCGCTGCTTGGCTATAATGCGCCCTGTCCGGTCTGTGCCCTGAACGGACCGCCGGACGGCGGCAAAACGGCGCAATTCCTGCACGCCGCGCTGCCGCGCCTAACCGTACTTGCCGTCCGTCCTGCAAGCGTGTGCCGGTTGCGGACGGCTCATTGAAGCGGAAGCGCACAACCACGATGACAACGGAAGCCAAGAAAATTCTTGTGGGCGTCGCCTGGCCCTATGCTAATGGCGAGAAGCATATTGGTCAAATCGCGGGCGCGTACTTGCCGCCCGATATCTTCGCCCGCTATCAACGGATGATCGGCAACCACGTCCTCATGGTGAGCGGTTCCGACACCCACGGCACGCCCGTCACCCTCAAGGCCGAAGCGGAAGGCACGACTGCCGCCGCGGTCGTAGACAAGTACCATGAACTGTTCGTGGACGGCTGTCTCAAACTGGGGCTGACTTTCGATCTCTATACCCACACCGACACCCAAAACCACTGGGACGTGACCCAGCGCATGTTCCTGCGCCATTGGGAGACGGGGTATATTTATAAAGACGTGCAGCAGCAATGGTACGACCCCCAGGCACGCCGCTTTTTGGCCGATCGCTACATTGAGGGCACCTGTCCCTATTGCGGCTATGGAGAGGCACGCGGAGACCAATGCGACAACTGCGGGCGCATCTACGACGCGCTCGAACTCAAGAATCCCAGGTCCAAGATTACGGGCAACACCGCGCTGGAGGTGCGCGAGACCGAGCACTTCTTCCTGGACATGGGCAAGATGAACGAGCCGCTGTTGGAATGGATGCGGACGGGCAAGGAGCATTGGCGGCCCAACGTGCTGAATTTTACGCGCGGCCAACTGGAACTGCGCGAACTGCGCGGCCGTCCCATCACCCGCGACATTGACTGGGGCATTGACATTCCGCTGCCCGGCTACCCCGACAAGCGCATTTACGTCTGGTATGACGCGGTGATCGGATATCTGAGCGCAGCCATCGAATGGGCTGCCATCAGTGACGCCCCGGAGGCCTGGCGCGAGTGGTGGGACGCCCAAGTCAACCCCGCGGCGCGCATCTACAACTTCATCGGCAAGGACAACATCCCCTTCCACACCATCATTTGGCCCGGCATGTTGATCGGCTACAACGCGGGCGAGCGCATCTTCAACTTGCCCTATGACGTGCCTGCCAACGAGTATCTGCGTCTGGGCGGCGACAAATTCAGCACCAGCCGTGGTCGCGTCATCGGCTTCAACAGCGTGCTGCGCGAATTCCAGCCCGAAGCCTGGCGCTATGTGCTCACCGCCATTGCGCCGGAAAGCGCCGATACCGACTTCACCTGGCAAGAGTTCATGGACCGGGTCAACAACGAGTTGGTCGCCAACTGGGGCAATTTGGTCAATCGGGTGTTGGGCTTTGCCTATAAACGCTACGAGGGGCGGATTCCCACGCCGGGGGAACCGGACGCCGCGGACCAAGCGTTGTTGGAGGAGATTCGCGCCGGGTTCACCAGCGCGGGCGAACTGTATGAAGCGGTCAAGCTCAAGGCTGCCCTCCAGGAGGCGCGGCGGCTCAGCCAGCGCGTCAACCAATACTTGAACGACAAGGCGCCGTGGCAGGTGATCAAAAACGACCCCACCGCTGCGGCGACCAGTCTCTATGTTGCGCTCCAAGCCATTGACTGGCTCAAGATCATCTGGGCGCCGATCTTGCCCTTCAGCAGCCAGGCCTTGCATGAGATGCTCGGCTATGATCGCCCGCTCTTCGGGCGGCAATATACCCAGCGCGTGGAGGATGCGCGCGGCTCGCACTTGGTGTTGCGCTATGATCACAGCGATGCCTGTGGGCGCTGGGAAGCCAGTACATTGCCGCCGGGCCAAGCCATGCGCGAACCGGTTGCGCTCTTTCATAAATTGGACGATGCTACGCTGGAAGCCCGAATTGCCGCGCTGGGGTGAGGCGCGCGATCGGCGTGCGATCTGCGGAGCGCGTTTTCCTGGGGGCCGCGCGCCGGCGCGGCGCTGATCGCTATGCAGACACCATTGCCGTTGCCCGCGCCGCAGCCGCCCTATGCCGGTTCCCTTGCCGAAACAACGTCCACGGCCTCGCATTTGGCCTTTGACCGGCTCTATATCCGCTATCCCCGGCGCTGGTTGGTCGCGCTGTTGGCTGCGTATCTGGTGGTGGGCGTGCACTTTGCGTGGCGCACACCTCCCTGGCAGGCGCCCGACGAACCGGCCCACTACAACTACATCGCGCACATTGCCACCACCGTCACCTTGCCGGTGCTCCGGATGGGCGACTACGACCAAGAGCACTTGAGCGTGTTGTTGGAGAATCGCTTCCCCCGGAAGTTGACTACCGCCACACTGCGCTATGAATCGTATCAGCCGCCGCTCTACTATCTGCTGGCGACGCCGGTCTATTGGCTCGGTAACGGCGAACTGCGCCTGCTGCGTCTCTTTAACGTCGTCTTGGGCGGCGTCACCATCGTCCTGCTCTATGCCTGTCTCAGCCTTGTCTTTCCCGGCAAGACGCTGATCCCGCTGGGCGCAGCCGCCTTTAGCGCGCTGCTGCCCATGCATGTGGCGATGAACGCTGCGGTCAACAACGACGGCGCCGCCGAGTTGATCCTGATGGCGGTGATGCTGTTGCTCCTGCGTCGGATGCGCCGCGTCTTCTATGGCGAATCCGAGTCGAGCGGTGCACGGCGCCGTCGGCTGGCGGTGTTGGGCGTGTTGTTGGGGCTGGGGTTGGTCACCAAGATTTATGCTTACCTGCTCTTGCCCATTGTGCTGTTGGTGGTCTTGCTTTTGGATTGGTTGCGTCCGCGCGCGGGCGCAGACCTCCACGACAGCGTGCGGATTACCCCCAGCCGCGCCGGCTTGCTCACCGGGTTGTCCGCGCTGGGGTGGGTATCGGTCCCGGCGCTGCTCATCGGCCTACCCATGTGGGTGCGCAATGCGCTGCTCTATGGTCCCACCGATCTCTTGGCGCTCAACTGGCACGATCAAGTGGTGGTGGGGCAGGTGCGGACCGCGGACTGGATTGCCACCCACGGCTGGATGGCCTTTGCCGAGCGCCTCTTTGGGCTGACCTTCCGCAGCTTCTGGGGTGTCTTCGGCTGGATGAGTACCTTGATGGACGAGCGCATCTATACCGCGTTACTCCTCTTCACCGGGGTGATCTTCCTGGGCCTGCTCTGGGCTACCGTCCGCTTTATCTCCGGCGGCACCGATACCGACATGGATGTCTTTCAACTGACGGTGTTGCTGCTCTTCGGCGGTATCTTGGTCGCGGTCTTCACCGGCTATATCGGCTACAACGTCAAGTTCATGCAACATCAAGGGCGCTATTTCTTTTGGGGCCTATTGCCCATCAGCACCATCATTGCGTTGGGCTGGCGCGAGGTGATGCAGCCGTTGCAAGGCGCGATCACCGGCTTGCTGGCGGCGGTGTTGGCGTCTGCCATTGCGCTCGCCGGCGCGGTGACGGGCGACCTGGACAAGTGGACACTGCTCTCGGTGACGATCATTGCGCTGCTCCTGCTGGGCCAACCGCTGCTCCTGGGCGACCACAGCGGCACCTTGCGTTGGCTACCGGCTAGGCTCAAGCGCTTTCTGGCGAGACCGTTGCCGGCGCGGCTGTTGGCAGCCGGGCGCGCATTGGTTTGGGCGTCACCCTTTATCCTGCTCTTGGTCTTGGATCTCATGATCCCGTCGCTCTTTATCATTCCCCAGTTGGCGCGTTAACCGCGTGTCGGGTTGCCGGCGCACGCTGCGCCGGGTTTGTTCGGAAAGGAGATCCGCCCATGCAGGCGACAATCCCCATGCGCCGGCGCCGGGTGCAGTTGGAGCGCACCCCTCTGGACTTTGCCGTGCTCTTGACCGCGGTGTTGTTGGCGGTGTTGGTGGCTGTGCCGGCGGGCTGGCAAGTCTGGCACAGCGCGCGCATTTTCACCGGTGTCACGGTGGCAGGCGTGCCGGTGGGCGGTCTCTCGCGCAGCGCAGCCTTGAGCCGCGTCCAAGAGGCGCTGGCACGTGTGCCCCTCCCCTCGGTCAGCGTGGAATATGCTGGGCGCCAATGGCCCATCACTGCGGACGACACACGCGCCGCCGCCGACTTGCTGGACGCGGTCAACCGCGCGTACTTGGTGGGCCGGCAAGGGGATGCCGCAACGCGCCTGAACGCCCAACTCTTGGCGTTGCTGGGCGGTGTGGACATTGCGCCGGCGGTCCGCATTGACACCGCGCAATTGCGCTATACCCTGGATCAAATCGCCGCGGAGGTGCGCCGCCCGGCGCGACCGGCGGCGCTCTTGGGTGAAGCCACCATTCCGGCGCAGGCTGGGTTGGATGTGGATGTGGCGGCGACCACCGCCGCGCTCAACCAGGCGCTCCAGGAGATCGCCACGGGCCGTCCCATTGTTGTTCCGCTCCAGGTCATCGAACAGGCCCCGCCGCTGGAGGTGGTGGATACACGCGTGCCCCTGCGCGCCGAGCGCAGCGCGCGCGGGCCGCTTTTGCTGCGCGACGACCGCTTCGGGTTGGAGTTCGCGCTGGACCCGGCAACCCTCTTGGCGCTGACCGCAGGTGACAGCGCTAACTTGGTGGAGGAGGCGCAACTGCGCGCCATTCTCCAGGGGTGGGCCAAGCAGATTGATGTCCCCGCGCGCGAGGCGCGGCTGCGCTTCGACCGCGCCACACAAAGCCCGGTGGTGATCCAGAGCAGCCGTGCCGGGCGTAAGTTGGATGTGGACGCCACTGTGGCGACGGTGCGCGGCGCATTGGCGGCAGGGCGCCCCAGCGCCGATCTGGTGGTGGTCCCGGTGCTGCCCGCGGTGGACAGCAATCGCATCGCGGAGATGGGCATCCGCGAGTTGGTGGCGTCCGGTGTCAGCTATTTCCAGGGGAGTAGCCGCGAGCGCGTAACCAACATTGAGGTCGCAGCCGCCAAGTTCGAAGGGGTCGTGCTCCCGCCCAACGCCATCTTCAGCTTCAACCAGTGGGTCGAGGATGTCTCTGCCGCCAACGGCTTTGAGGACTCGCTCATCATCTGGGGCGACCGCACCGCGGTGGGGATGGGCGGCGGCGTCTGCCAGGTGAGCACCACCATCTTTCGCGCTGCCTACAATGCCGGCTTGCCTATTGTGGAACGCTACAACCACGGCTATATCGTGGATTGGTATGGCGAGCCGGGGCTGGATGCCGCGATTTTTACCCCAACCGTGGACTTCCGCTTCCGCAACGACACGGGGGCGTATCTCTTGATCGAGCCGGTGATCAATCGCACCAACGGCGTATTGACCTTTAACCTGTACGGCACCAAGCCCAATCGCCAAGTGACCATCGGCGCGCCGGTCCAATCGGACCTGAAGCCCGCGCCGCCACCGCTCTATACGGTGGACCCGTCGCTGGCTCCCGGACAGCGCCGCCAAGTGGATTGGGAAAAGCCAGGCATGACGGTCAAGATCACGCGCACCATTGTTGAGAACGGACAGACGCGCACCGATACCTTGACCAGCGTCTACCAACCGTGGCGCGCAGTCTATTTGGTCGGGTCGGAGGCGGACATCCCGGCGTCGGCGCGCGCCACGCCCACGCCGTAAGCGTGCGCCTGGATGTCGAGCCTGATCTCAGGGGATGCTTCGTCGCAAACTCCGCAGCATGACGGACGTGCGCAAGGAGATAGGCCGACAAAGTATGAAAAACTCAAGCAATCGCCTGCTCGATCGGACGGTGACCGTCACGTCTATCTCTGGTATAATCCTGCCATGACAACCCAAGCCCGCACCGCCCAATCGTCCCCGGCGCTCCGCCGCAACCCGTTCCGTTGGCGTCCCGACCACCAGTGGGAAGCCTATCTCTTCCTGGCGCCCAGCTTGCTGGGGTTCCTGGTCTTTGTCGCCGCGCCGGTGGTCATGTCGTTTTTGCTCAGCTTCGTCAGCTGGAATCTGCTGCAACCGCCGGACTGGGTCGGCTTGGCGAACTTCCGCCATCTCTTGACGCGTGACCCGGTCTTTTGGCGCGTGATGGGCAATACGGCCTACTTCATGGTGACCATCGTCCCGCTACAGCTGGTCTTTGGGTTGGCGCTGGCGGTGGCGCTCAACCAGGCCATTCGCGGCATCCTGCTCTACCGGGTCATCTACTTTATGCCGGTGGTGACCACCATCGTCGCGGGCGCGATTGTCTTCCAGTTCTTGCTTAACCGCGACTTCGGCATCGTCAGCCGCGTGATCTGGGATTTCGCCGCGCTCACCGGGTTGCCCATCGAGCCGCCCGATTTTCTCAACAGCACGCGCTGGTCCAAACCGGCGGTGGTCATGTTGACGCTATGGAAGAACACCGGCTTCACCATGGTCATCTACCTGGCGGCGCTGCAAGGCGTACCCCAAGAACTTTACGACGCCGCGCATGTGGACGGCGCGGGCGCATGGCAGCGGTTCCGCAACGTCACCTTCCCGTTGATCAGCCCGACGACTTTTTTTCTCTTCATCATCCAGATGATCGGCGCGTTCCAACTCTTCACCGAGGCCTATGCCATGACGCGCGGCGGCCCGGCCCAATCCACCACCACGGTGGTCTATTACATCTATCAGAACGCGTTCGAGTTCCAGCGCATGGGGCGCGCCTCGGCGATTGCCTGGATTTTGTTCGTCTTCATCTTTCTGTTCACCTACATCCAGACGCGCATGCAGCGGCGCTGGGTCCACTATGAGGCGGGATAAGCATGGGCAACGCAACCGCCTTGCGTAGAAATGCACGCGGCTTGCCGCTTTGGGGGCGGCTGGCTTTACATACAGTCTTGATCGCGGGGAGCGGTCTCATGCTGCTGCCCTTCCTGGTCATGCTCTTAGTGTCGCTCATGCCCAAGGAAGTGATTCTCACGCGCGCCTACCGGCTGGAACTGGTGAGCCTGCAAAATTATTTCGAGACCTTCCGCGTGGTTCCCTTCGGGCGCTTCTATCTCAACAGCGTGATTGTGGCGACCTCGACCACTGTGCTCCAGATTTTGATTGCGTCGTTGGCGGCTTTTGCCTTTGCCCGGCTGCGCTTCCGCGGGCGCGATGCCCTGTTTCTGCTCTATTTGACCACGCTCATGATCCCGTTCCAGGTCACCATGATCCCGAATTTTGTGATCATTCGCTATCTGGCGTGGTATAACACCTATCAGGCCCTGATTTTGCCGTCGGCGTTCAGCGTTTTCAGCACCTTTCTCATGCGCCAGTATTTCTTGACTTTGCCCATGGACTTGGATGAAGCCGCGCGTATGGACGGCGCAGGCAGCTGGCGCATCTGGGCGCAGATCATCTTGCCCCTTTCCGGCCCGATTGTGGCTACGCTTGCCATCTTCAATTTCCAAGGGTCGTGGAACGACTTTCTTTGGCCGTTGGTCATCACCAATACTCCTTCCATGCGCACCATCCCGGTGGGGCTGGCGGCGTTCCAGGGCCAATACAACACCGAGTGGCATCTGCTGATGGCGGGGTCGGTGGTGGCGCTCTTGCCGGTGCTGATCCTCTATATCATCGGACAAAACTGGTTCGTGCGCGGCATCACCTTGTCCGGCATGGGCGGGCGCTGAGATGCGGGGGAGGCGTTGCCGAGCCGCGACCATCCAGGAGGGGAGCCGTCCGGCAAGATCGCGCCGTTTCCGCTAGAGTGGTCGGTAAAATCGCGGCAGCGCAGCTTGAGCAGCACACGCCGGCGTGCCTGATCCTGTTCGGCTTGCGCCGGCGCGACATCAACCTGGAGGAGGGCAACCATCATGCTACGGAAAAGTTTCCTGAGTCTTTTGGCGGCAGGTCTGGGCGTGTTGTTCTGGAGCGCAAGCAGCTTTGCCCAGACCCCACCGGTGGACGATACACCCACGCTGGCGCCGATCGTTGCCGAGGTGCAACAGGTCGTGCCCTTGACGCTAACGGTGGTCATTCCTAGCCCCACTGGTCCCATCACGCTGGAAGTGCCCGTCTTTTTGACCCTGGACATCCGCATCGGGGTCGGCTCCGATTTGACCGCGACTGTTGCTGCCACGCCGAGCGTCAGTATCACCGGTACGGCTATTGCGCCCGTCGAGCCGGAGGACGCGGGCGAGGAAGCGGATGCCGCCGCCGAGACGGAAGCCACACCGACTACTGAAGCGGTAACCACCCCGGAGGCGACACCCACGCCGACGCCCGTGGTGGTCGTGCCGACCGCCACTCCTGTGTTGCCCACGCCCACACCGGCTCCGGTGGTGGTGCTGCCCACGCCCACGCCGGTCCCGCCACCTGTGGTGCCCGCGGCCTGTCCCGACCCGCGCTCGGTGATCTCCTCGCCAGGTGTCAATCAAGTGATTGCCGGGCCGGCGGTCACCATCCTGGGCACTGCCATCCACGAACAGTTCCAGTATTTCAAGCTGGAGATCGCGCCGGGCGCCAACGCCGAAAACGGCTTTGCTTTCCTCAGCGAGACGCGCACCCCCGTCAGCGGCGGCGTGCTGGGGAGCCTGGACAGCACAGTCTATGCAAATGGGGCGTACACCTTGCGGCTGACGGTTGTGGACATTTCGGGCAACTTCCCGCCGCCGTGCGACGTGACGGTGATCGTTCAGAATTAAGGACCATGTACCCCGACACCCAAGCCATCGGCAAGATCGTCAAGTCGAATACGCATGTGGATTACGTCTGCCAGGTCTACGGGCCGGGCGAGGTGCGTGCCGTGCCGCAACCCACCGACTACAGCTTCGGCGCGTTTGTGGAAATCCGCCTGGAGGAGAACGGGCTGCCGGGGACGCGGCTGATCGGCGTGATCTACAACACGCTACTCATGAACCCTGACTTCGGCAGCCTCGGCCCGCGCCTTAGCCCGCGCCAAGAGTTGGAAATCTTCACCCCCGACTATTTGGCCGAAACCGCCACGCTGGTCGGCCTGATTGCCGTGGGGTGGATTGACGGGGAAGGGCGTTGCCGGCAGGGCTGTTCGCGGCAGGCCATGAAACTTTGGCC
>CAKZVN010000184.1 GCA_937922105.1 uncultured Litorilinea sp. | reverse complement strand
CCACCCAGTTGTAGGGTTCCTGGCACGTCACCTCGCGCACCAGGTCGCGACCGTCCAGCCCTTCCCAAGATCGCGCCATCTCCAGCAACTCGGCCTCGCTGTGCGAGCCGTCGGTGCACAGCGCAGCGTGGATCACTCCGTGCTCACGCAGGCGGCGCGTGAGCGCGCGCGTATCAATCTCGCTGATCCCCGGCACCCCGTGGCGCGCCAAATAGTCGGGCAAGGTCTCGTTGGCGCGCCAATTGCTCACCACCGGACTGACCTCGCGCACGATGAAGGCGGTGATTTGGGGGCGGTCGCTTTCCACGTCTTCGGCGTTGACGCCGGTATTGCCCACATGGGGCGTCGTCATACAGACCATTTGCCCCCGGTAAGAGGGATCGGTGATCACCTCTTGATAGCCGGTCAAGCTGGTATTAAAGACTACCTCGCCCACGACGGTGGTCGCCGCGCCGAAGGCTTGGCCGCGAAATACGCTGCCGTCGGCCAATACCAAAATTGCGCTCACGCAGAGTCTCCCGTTTTGCTCAAAATTCGTTCTATTTGCCTGCACTCACGCAGGAGGAAGCCGGACGGCTTCCTCCCCAAGATAGCTCGCGATCGGTCGTATGCAACGGCTAGCGCACTTTGGCGGGTTCGTCCACCTTGCGCTGATAGGCCAACTTGAGTGGTTGCCAGGCATCGTAGCGCAGCAACCCGTTCCAAGCCGGGGCTTTGATTTCTTCCTTCGCCGGGCGCGCCACCAGCGGCATCAGCACGGCAACTTCATCGCAGCGATGGAACTTGGCGCAGTAGATGCACGCCTGCCAGACCTTCGGGCTGATGCTCCAGCGATCCACAATCTCGAAACCCAGCCGCGTGAAGAATGAAGGGCGCAATGTCAACGCGCAGACTTGCTCAAAGTCGCGCTCGCGTGCCATCTCCACCAGCGCAGGGACGAGCATGCTGCCGATGCCCTGACCCTGGAACTCCTCGTGGATTGCCAGCGAGCGAATCTCCACCAGCGTTTCGCTCAACGCGACCAGCGAACCGAAGCCAGCAACGCGCTCTGTGCCGGTGATCGGATCGAACGCGACCGCCACCAGCCAGTCTGCCAGCGTCCGCCGCACGCTCTCCTCGCTGCGCGGGAGCATGATATTTTGGGCCGCAAAGCGGTTGACCATCTCAACGATGGCGTCCACATCCTGCTCGACGGCAGGCCGGATGGTGATGAGCATTCCCCCTTGCTTCCTGAGGGGACCCCGCCCCCCGAACCAGAATACACCTTATCGCGATGACCGAAACGTTGCGCCGGTTGTTATGGCACAGTTCGATCAACGTTGTATTGCCTAAACTTGTTGCAGCAAGTCGCCCACTTTGGTGGCAACCTGTTCGATCTCGTCCTCGCGGATGACCAGCGGCGGCACAAAGCGCAGGACATTGGCCCCGGCGTTGACCAACAACAGGCCCTGCTTATACCCCGCGGCAACAATGGGCGAGGTATCTATGTCCAACTCCATGCCCACCATGAGGCCTTTGCCGCGAATTTCCACCGTGTGCGGGCTGTTGATCTCGGCGAGCAACTCCATCAGCAACTTGCCCTTGCGTTCCACGGCAGCCAAGAACCCGGCGTCGCTGACGCGGCGAAGGACATGATGCGCAACGTGGGTGGTCAGCGGTCCGCCGGCGAAGGTGCTGGCATGGTCGCCTTTGTGCATGGCATCGGCGACCTTCTGGCGCATGAGGATGGCGCCGATGGGCAGCCCGCCCGCCAGCGGCTTGGCTGTGGTCAGGATATCCGGCTCTACGCCGTAGTGCTCATAGGCCCACAGCTTGCCCGTGCGCCCCATGCCGCATTGTACTTCGTCGAAGATCAGCAGCGCGTCGTATTCGTCCGCCAAGTCGCGCAGCCCCTGTAGGAACTCCGCCGATGCCGGGTAGATCCCGCCTTCACCCTGCACCGGCTCGACGATGAGGGCGCAGACGCCTTCATCCATCGCCGCGCGGGCGCTCTCCAGATTGTTGAATTCGGCATGGCGCACGCCGGGCATCAACGGCTTGAACGGGTCCTGGTACTTGGGCCGCGGGGTGGCGGCAAGGCTGCCGAAGAGCCGCCCGTGGAAGGCATTGGAGAAGGCCAAGATGTGATACTTCTCGTCGTGCCCCTGTTCGCGCGCATAGCGGCGGGCGAACTTGAACGCGCCTTCGTTGGCGTCCGCGCCGGTCAGGCTGAAATGCACTTTGTCGGCGAAGCTGGTCTCGCACAGCAACTGCGCCAGCCGGGCATGGGGCGCAGTGTGGTACAGATTGCTCACATGCAACACGCCGGTCTCGGTCGCCTCGTGAATGGCTTGGGTGATGCCGGGGTCATTGTAGCCCAGCGCGTTGACGGCAATGCCCGACACACAGTCGAGATAGGCGTTGCCCTCGGTGTCGTAGAGCGTGCTGCCTTGTCCGCGCGCCAGCACAAAGGGCGGGCGGCTATAGACGCCCAGAACGTATTGTTGCTCCAGTGCGATGATCTCCTGCGTGCCGACTGCCTGCATGGTTTCCCCCTGTTCCTGATGGTGATGCCGCGTTGTTCCGGGTCGTCGTTGCGCGCTGCCTTGCGCGTTTGGATGGCGACGTCGTGCCGGTCTTGCCGGCGAGTCCTACGCGACGCTGCGCGCACCGATGACGCCGGTGCCGCTGCTTTCCTGGACTCCTGCCAAGTTGGTGATCACCGCCTGGGCGACCCCACCCTGCACCGCGTGGAGCGCGCTGCGAACTTTGGGGATCATGCCGCCGGTGATGATACCTTCCTCGATCCACTGCTCGGCCTGGTCTGCGGTGACAGCGCGCACCACGCGCCCCGCCACCAAGATGCCCGGCACATTGCTCACAAAGATGAGTTTGATGGCCCCCAACTTGGCCGCGATGGCGGTGGCAGCGTGGTCGGCGTTGACGTTGTAACTCAGGCCGTCCAGCGCGCCGAAGCTGATGGGGCTGATCACAGGGACGATGCCCGCGTCCAACAGCGTGAGAATCAGATGCGGGTCCACATCTTGAATTTCGCCCACGCGTCCCAAGTCGCCCAGAGGATGCCACATCTTTTCCACATAGACCGTGCCGTCATCCACGCCGCTGAAGCCTGCGGCGCGAATCCCCGCATTGACCAGCGCGCGCACGATGCGCTTGTTGGTCAGCCCGCTGAGCACCATCTCGGCGACCTCCAGGCTTGCCTCGTCGGTGACGCGCAAGCCCTCGATGAAGCGCGGCTCCAGCCCCAGCTTGCCTTGATAATGTGCGATGGCTTTGCCGCCGCCGTGAACAATGACCGGCGCATGGCCTTCGGCCTGCACGGCGCGCACGGCTCCGCTCAGCCCTTCCAGAAAAGCCGGGTCGTCCAATTCATTGCCGCCGACCTTGATCACGACGATATAGCGCGGCGCGCTCTCTTGCGCGGTGGTCTTTGTGATCGTCTCTGCCGGGTGGGTCGTTGCCCCGTTCATGGCGCTCTCCCTGCGTGATGGCATCGAATTAACGGTTACAGCAGGCCCAGGGTTTCTTCCATCCCGGCAGCGATGTTCAGACACTGGATGGCTTGTCCGCTGGCGCCCTTGATCAGATTATCCAACGTTGCCACGATGATATAGTCGGTGCCGTCGGGCTGGGCTGGGTCGGTGGGGGTGATGGAGATGGCGCAGCGGTTGGTATGCACCGTGTGGCGCAGCGATGCAATTTGCCCGGCAGGCAACAGATGGATAAACGGCTCGCCCGCATAGGTCTCGGCATAGAGATCGCGGATGGCTTGTTCGCTCACCCCTGCGGGTACGCTCACGTACATGGTGCTGAGGATGCCGCGGTTGACCGGCAGGAGATGGGGCGAAAAGACGAAGCGGTGGGTCTTGTGCCCGTTTACCTGGTTGAGTACCTGTTCCATTTCGGCAATGTGGCGATGGCGCACGCCGATGTTGTAGGGCACGAAGTTCTCGTTTACCTCCACAAAGCTGTATTGCAGCTTGCTCTGGCGGCCCGCGCCGCTGACGCCGCTCTTGCTGTCAATGATCACCTGCTCGCTCAGCCAGCCGGCCTTTGCCAGCGGATAGAGGCCCAGGTTGACGCTGGTGGGGTAGCAGCCGGGATTGGCGATCAGGCGCGCGCCCGCGATCTGCGCACGGTTGACTTCACACAATCCATAGACAAACTGGGGCAGCAACTCCGGCGCGGTGTGGGCTTGGTGATACCAGCGCGCGTAGGTCTGGGCATCTTGCAGGCGAAAGTCGGCGCTCAAGTCAATGACGCGCACGCCGGTGGCTTGGAAGGCGCGCACCGGCTCAATTGACGCGGCGTGGGGCAGACAGAGAAAGACCGCGTCCACCTCACCGGCGCGCTGCATGGCTTCGTCCAGGCTGATGAGCGGGTAGTCCCACGGCGCGGCGTGCACGTCGCTGAAGCGCTTGCCCACGCTGTTCTCGCTGGTCAGCCAGCCGACTTGCAGGCACGGGTGACGATGGATCAACTGAACCAATTCCAACCCGGTGTAGCCGGTTGCCCCGGCGATGCCGACCCGCAGCGTCGCATCTGCTTGCATATGGGGAGCCGTCCTTTTCGTCTGTACGACTTACTTAACTTTAGCCTGTGCCATCCTATGCCCGTAAACGGCATAGTAGGATACGTGTTAGGGCAAAAGAAAAAGCCCTCCAACCTGGAGAGCTTTGGCCGTGAACAGGATCGTCCCGTGTCGTCTGCGCGCAAAGAATCCAGATCAGAGTCCGGTAAGAGCGCACACGCGCCTGGAGCGAGGCTTGCAGAATGACCCGTTGCATGTCGTCATAATGGCGCAAAGTGTAGCATGGTGTGGGGTGGCTGTCAACCATACCCGCCGGGTTTTTGCAAATCGCGCGCCGGAGCATGGACAGAAGGCAGGAGTGGGCCGGGCAATGACGAGTGAGCCGGAGCGAACTCAACGCATTCAAGTCGTCTGGTTTAAGCGTGACCTGCGCGTAGCGGACCATCGCCCACTGTGGGAGGCGGCACAACGCGGACCGGTGCTCCCCCTCTTTATCGTGGAACCGAGTATCGTCACCGCAGCGGACGCATCGGCGCTGCACTATGTGTTTTTGGCGGAGTGTCTGCACGACCTGCGCGACCAACTGGCGCAGCGGGGCCAAGCGCTGGTGGTGCGCGTGGGAGAGGCGACGGACGTGCTGGCGCAGCTGCACACCGAGTTGGCTGCGCACGGCGGGATGGCTCAACTCTGGGCGCACGAAGAGACGGGCAACGGGCTGACCTATGCCCGCGACCGCGCAGTCCGACGCTGGGCGAAGGCGAGCGGCGTGCCCTTCACCGAGTTTCCGTCCGCGGGGGTGGTGCGCGGCCTGCGCGACCGTGACCTGTGGGAAGGGCTGTGGGAGCGCCGGATGGCCCAACCGCTCTATCCGGCGCCGGCGCACGTGCTGTCCGCGCCGCCGGAAATTGTGCCCGGTCCGATCCCGACCGCCGCTGAACTCGGCTTCCCGGCGCAGACGTGGACGGAGCGTCCGCGCGGCGGTTTGGCCCAAGCCCAGGCGATGTTGAACTCCTTCCTGCGTGCGCGCGGGTTGCGCTATTGGCGCGAGATGTCTAGCCCGCTCACCGCCTATGACGCCTGCTCGCGGTTGAGTCCCTACTTGGCGTGGGGCGTGCTCTCGACGCGGCAAGTATTGCGCGCGATAGAGGCTTGGCAGCAGGAGGTTGCGACGCTGCCCCCTGCCGCGCGCGAGGCGCTGGGCATTCATTGGCGACAGTCGCTGGAGTCGTTTTCGGCGCGCCTGCGCTGGCGTTGCCATTTCATGCAGAAACTGGAACGCGAGCCGCGCATCGAGTTCGAGTCCTTCGTCACCACCTACGACGGCATCCGCGACGAGGACCCGGCGCGGCTGGCAGCCTGGGCTGCCGGGGAGACCGGCTATCCGCTGGTGGATGCGTGTATGCGCGCGTTGCGGGCAACCGGCTGGATCAACTTTCGTATGCGCGCCATGCTGGTCTCTTTTGCCACCCAGGACCTGTGGCTGCATTGGCGTGCGCCTGCGTTGCATCTGGCGCGATTGTACATTGACTACGAACCGGGCATACACTATTGCCAAATGCAGATGCAAAGCGGGACGACCGGGCTGGATACGGTGCGCATCTACAACCCGGTCAAGCAGAGTCTGGAGCATGACCCGCTGGGCGATTTTATCCGGCGCTGGGTTCCCGAACTGGCGGCGCTGCCCGACGCGTATATCCATACGCCGTGGCTCTTGCCGGGCGACCAACAGGCCCGCTTGGGGGTACGCATCGGGCGACACTACCCCGCGCCGCTGGTGGATCATGAAGTGGCGCAACGCCATGCCAAGTCCCGGTTGGCCCAGGTGCGCGCGTTGCCCGAGACCGCGCGCCAAGCCGCTGAAGTGCGCGCCAATCATGCCAGCCGGCGGCGACGACCATCCACACCGCGGGCGAGTGCACCGGCGCGCCCGCCCCGTCGAGATATTGCGGCAGGACAACTGCCGCTGTTTTGAGTAATACAGCCGGACAAGATAGTGACTCGTTATAACTCATTGTAAGGAGGACTCGCCCATGAGCCTTGTTCCTGGGACTCGCCTTATCCTGGTGCGCCACGGCGAGACGGAAGCGAATGTCAACCAACTCTGGCACGGCGCGCTGGATGCGCCCCTCACGCCGCGCGGCGAGCAACAGGTGGCTGCGACCGCAGCTTACCTGGCGCGCGTCCATGCCCAAGACCCTTTCCATGCCTTCTATGTGTCCCCGCTACCGCGCGCACGTAGCACCGCCGCCGCCATTGCCGATGCCGCTGGGCTTGTGCCGCTGGTCAAGGAGAATTTGCGCGAGTTCGACTTGGGCGACTGGGAGGGGCGCTCGTTTCGCGAATTGCAAGAGCAAGAGGACCTGTGGGGGCGCTGGGCGCAGGACCCGACCTTTGCGCCGCCTAATGGGGAGTCCCCGGTGAGTTTTATGCAGCGTGCAGTGGGCGCCCTGGAGTCGTTGGCCTGCAAGCACCCCGGCGCGCGCATTCTGGTGGTCACCCACGGCGGCTTTATCAGCAGCGTGTTGTCGGCGTGGCTGGGCGAGCGCCCCGGCGACTGGCGCGCCTTTGATCCGCACAACTGCGCGATCAGCGTGGTGGTGCGCGGCGATACCGGCTGGCT
>CAKZVN010000183.1 GCA_937922105.1 uncultured Litorilinea sp. | reverse complement strand
GGAGTGGTGGTGTGGGAGGAGCCGTGGGTGCGGCGGATTGTGGAGAAGCCGCGACCGGAGGAGGCTCCCTCGACCATTTCCAGCTTGCCGCTCTATGTGTTGGAACCGGAGGTGCTTGCGCTCCTGCCGGAGGTCAAGCCGTCGGCGCGCGGGGAGTATGAGTTACAAGACGCGTTGCAACTGCTGATGGACCGCAGCGCGCGCGTCACTGGGGTATTCACGACGTCACGACGCCAGGTGACAACGGCGTCCGATCTGCTGGACTTGAATTTACAGGTGTTGGCGGAAGAGCAGCCGGCACTGAGGCCTGATGTCCCTGGTGTGACCTGGGTGGCGCCGGTGCTGGTAGAGGCGGGTGCGGTGATTGGTCCGGGCTGTCGTATCGGACCGCGTGTTTATGTAGAAGCGGGCGCAATCATCGGCGCGGATGCGGTGATTACCGATGCCGTGATTCTGCGCGGCGCGGTGATCGAGACGGGCAGCGTGGTGCGCGGGCAATTGGTGGTGTCAACTTGGCCCGCTGCGGATGCGGTGTAGCATATCCATCGTCCGGCAGCAACGAGCCGGGTTCACAGCTAGAAACGGGTGGAGAATGGCGCGCAAGGTATTGTTGACCGGGGCAGGTGGTCGCATCGGCACGATGTTTCGGGCGGCGGTTGCCGGGCAATATGACTTTGTGCTCGTGGACAAGGACCGCCGCAAGATCACGGACCCCGCGGGCGCAAAAGTGGTGGAGGCGGACTTGGCCGATTTGGCGGTCTGTCACAAGCTCTGCGCAGGGATTGATACGGTGGTGCACCTGGCAGCCGACCCCTCGACGACGGCGGATTTTTATGCGTCGCTGTTGGATAACAACATCAAGGCGGTCTACAACATCTTTCGCGCCGCCAAGGACCAGGGCTGTCGTCGTGTGGTGTATGCCAGCAGTATCCAGGTGATCGAGGGGTATCCGCTGGATGTGCAGGCGAAGGTAGACGCGCCCATCAAGCCCATGAACATGTACGCCGTGGCAAAAGCATTCGGCGAGGCGACGGCCCACTACTTCGCCTATGCCGAGGGATTGTCCAGCATTGCCGTGCGCGTGGGCGCGTATGAGGGGAATCGCGCGCCGGGAACCTGGGTCGCGGACGGGCGCACGCTGAGCGCGTTCGTCAGCAAGCGCGACCTGGCGCAGCTGCTGCAGCGGTGCATCGAGGTGGAGGGGGTACAATTCGGGATTGTGCAGGCTGTGTCGGATAACCGCTTTAAGCGCATGGATATTACCGAGACGCGTGAGTTGGTGGGCTATGCGCCGCAGGACGACGCGTTTGAACTGTTCAAGGTCGGAATCGAGAATGGGCCGCGTTGGCTGGAGGAATACCGGCGCGGGGAGCGCCAGGCTCCTGCGGACTGAGCCGGTATTCCTGCAATCACTGAACGAGGAGAAAAGAGATGGGCGCAGAGCAAGTGGTACGGTTTGCCGTGATCGGCGTAAACCACGGGCACATCTATTCACAGACCAATTTGTTGCTCAAAGCCGGGGCCGAGTTGGTGAGCTATTATGCGCCGGAGCCGGAGTTGGCTGCGGAGTTCGGTCGAGCATTTCCCCAGGCACGTTTGGCACGGTCCGAGGCTGAAATCTTGGAGGATGAGACCATCCAACTGGTAGCCAGCGCAGCGATCCCCGCAGACCGGGCCGGACTGGGAATCCGCGTGATGCAACACGACAAGGATTTCATGAGCGATAAGCCTGCGTTTACCACTCAGGCACAAATTGACGAGGCGCGGCGTGTGCAGGCAGAGACGGGCCGTATCTTTTCGGTGGACTATGCCGAGCGTTTGGAGAATCGGGCGACGGTCAAGGCCGCGGAGTTGGTGCGTAGCGGCGCGATCGGCGAGGTGGTGAATACGGTGGGGCTAGGCCCGCACCGCGCGCGCTTCCACACGCGTCCGTGGTGGTTCACCGTGCGCGAGCGCTTCGGCGGTATCTTGATTGACATCGCGTCACACCAGTTCGACCAATTTCTCTATTTCACTCAGGCGACCGATGTGACCATCGTGCAGGCGCAGGTGGCGAATTTCCACCATCCCCAATATCCGGAGTTCGAGGATTTCGGAGATGTGCTCTTGCGCACGCCGACCGCAACCGGTTATATCCGCGTGGATTGGTTCACGCCTGAGGGCTTGGAGACGTGGGGGGATACGCGATTGACCGTGATCGGCACTGAAGGATACATCGAGGTGCGAAAGAACGTGGACATTGCCGGACGCCCCGGCTCCGATCACCTGTTCTTGGTTGACCATAAGGAAGTGCGCTACATTGACTGTCGCGACGTTGAGCTGCCTTATGGTCGGCAGTTGTTGGACGACATCCGCAACCGCACGGAGACCGCCATGAGCCAGGCGCATGCGTTTCGCGTCGCCGAGCTGGCGGTGCAGGCGCAAACGCAGGCGGCGCGGCTGGGCCATTTGTCCGCGACGGTGTAGGCGGTTGCGGCTTATGGTTGGCGCGCGCTACGCCGGTCGGTGAGGAGCGCCGCCATGAAGAGCAGGTAGGCGATCAACCCGACGACGCCGAGGACTTGGGCGACCGTGAGACCGAGGTATTTGAGGCTGAGGGCTGCCAGGGCCAAAGCCACCCAGGTAAGACCGTGGAACCAGCGCAAGACCACGGCGCGCCACAGGGGGCGGATTTGCGCCGGTCCCGGCTTGGGCCAATAGATGAAGTAGAGGACGGCAACTGCAATACAGATGGCGGCAACCATCTCGACGGGGACGCCGAGCAACGTTTCCGACATGACCGGCTCCTTGACAGCCGTAGCGCCGCTACGGGAACGGGCAGAAACAATTCATGTCATCAGTATACGGTGCGCCCGCCTGAAGCGCCAAGCGGGTAGGCGCACCGGCATGGGTGATCGCCATTCGTACCGGACAATCATGAGAGGGGATAGGGATGAAGATCGAGCAGATTGACTTTTTCTACCTGAGCATGCCGGAGATTCTCAACATCGGCGACGGCAGCCAGGATGCGCTGTTGGTGCGCGTGGCAGCGGGCGGCTATGTGGGTTGGGGCGAGTGCGAAGCGGCGCCGCTGGTGTCCATTGCCGCGTTGGTTTGTCCGATGTCCCACAGCGCGTGCAAGCCGGTACAGATGTCGGTGCTGGGACAAGAATTGCGCGACGCCACAGATATCCGGCGCATCGGCGATTTGGTGCGTGCCGAGAGCATGGACCTTTTGCAGGCCGAGCACACGCTGTCGGGGATTGACATGGCGCTGTGGGACCTGTTGGGGAAGCGCGAGCAGGCACCGGTCTATTCGTTGCTGGGCTATGCGCGTTCCTATCCCAAGACACCGTATGCGTCTATGCTCTTTGGTGACACACCGGACGAGACGCTGGCAAAGGGGCGGGCGGCGCGCGCCAAGGGGTATCGCGCCGCCAAATTCGGTTGGGGGCCGATTGGTCTGGGCAGCGTGCAAGATGATGCCGACCAGTTTATGGCTGCGCGCGAGGGGTTGGGCGAGGACGGTATCCTGCTCATTGACGCAGGGACGGTATGGAAGAACAATCTGGAGGCTGCGGCGGCGCGCCTGGAGGCAGTGGAGGCGGCAGGGGCGACTTGGCTGGAAGAGCCGTTCGTTTCGGGCGCGTTGGAAGAGTATGCTGCGTTGGCGCGGATGGCTAAGCGGGTGAAGTTGGCAGGCGGTGAGGGCGCACATAACTTCCACATGGCGCGGCATATGATTGACTACGCAGGGATCGGCTATGTGCAGATTGACGCTGGTCGCATCGGCGGCATTACCGTTGCCAAAGATGTGGCGGATTATGCGCGGCGCAAGGGTGTCACCTATGTCAACCATACCTTTACGTCGCATCTGGCGTTGAG
>CAKZVN010000182.1 GCA_937922105.1 uncultured Litorilinea sp. | reverse complement strand
CCATCTCTCCCCCGACAACTGGGAAGATTTGCCCGGCGGTCGCCAACTCCTCTGCTATAATGAGATCGCAACCAAACAAAACTGGACCTATCTGTGCTTGGACTTCGATCTCGCCACCATGTCCTATCTCGGCTTCCGCTGCAACGATCGCGTCTTCGACCTCAGCGCGGTTGAACCCATGCGCATGCCCGCGATGGCGAACCTCTGGTGCATGCTCAACACCGTCTTTTTCGTTGAAACCGATCGCGACAAGCGTGCCTTTCTCTACCTCGACTCGGTCCTCATCTCCGGGGAAGGAGCCTGACCATGCAGACCCGCCTCCAACGCCTACAAACGGCGCTGGCAGAAGCCGGCTACGACGGCTATATCGCCACCCAGCGCGCCAACCAGCTCTATTTCATCACCTCCCCCCAACCCGTCAGCGATCTCCCGCCGGTCGCCGCCATTCTCTTTAGCCAAGAAGAGCCGGTGCTCTTCCCCGGTCCCTCCTTTGTGGATGCCTGCCGCGACCATTTACCCGGCTACATCATCGCGCCCACCGATGTCGGCGCAGCCCCCGCCCTAGAACAACTCGCCCAGGAAATTCAACGCCGTGGTCTGCGCAATCTCGTCCTCGACGTTGTGGACCGCACCGCCGAAGCCCTACTCCGCAGCGCGCTGCCCGCTGCTACCCTGACCCTGGACGATCTCTGGGGACCGCGGTTGCGCCGCACCAAAGAACCGGGAGAACTCGAACTCATTCGCGAAACTGCGCGCATCAGCGACCTCGGCATGGTAGCCGCCTTTGCCGCCGCACGCCCCGGCGCGAGCGGGCGCGACATTGCCGCCGCCTCCGCCGCTGCGATGCTGCGCGCGGGCGCCGAGGAGGCCGCGCTCCAGGTTGCAGTCGGTCCCGCCACCGCCTATCAAGGCACGGGCGACTGGATTTATGACCCCCGTCGCCGCATCGAACCCGGTGACATGCTCCTGGTAGACATGGCAATTCGCTACCACGGCTATCTGGGCGACCAGACGCGTACCGCCATTATCGGTGAACCAACGCCCCAGCGCCGCCGCATCATTGACCTTGTCCAACAGGCCTACCGCGATACCGTCGCCGCCATGAAACCCGGCGCAGCGTCCCCTGATCTCTATCGCATCACCACCGACCTACTCGCCGCGCACGGTCTGCGCCGCCACTTCCCCCACCACATCTCCCACGGCCTAGGGCTAGGTGCAGACCTTCCGCGCGTCGCAGAGGGCAGTACCGACGTACTACAGGTCGGCGACGCGCTCTCCTGTGAACCGGGTCTCTACATCCCTGGTGTGGGCGGCGCACGCTTCGAGAACATGCTCTTGATCACCGAAAACGGCGTCGAAGAATTGACCCAGTCCCCTTTCGATCCGATAATCCTTGACTGAATTCAGGCCCCACCCACACGAAAGGCTCCCCAAATGCGTTTCGGCATGAGCGGTTGTTTCCTCCCCGCAGATATGGACGAGATCACCCCAGCCATGTGTCGCCGCGTGCGCGAACTGGGCTTCAGCGGTATCTTCACCCGCTTCCGCGCCAACGACCCCCACACCACCACACGCGCCCAAGCCCAGCGCCTCCGCGACCTCCTTGCCGATGAGAACGTGCGCCTCTACCAGGCTACCGGCTACTGGCAAAACATGATCACCCCCGACGAGACGGCGCGCCAAGAAGCCGTGCGCACCGTACAAGCCGCGCTGCGACTTGCCGGCTGGATGGGCGCGCGCGGGATTGATACCGGACCCGGCTCCATGAACCCCGCCGGTCCCTGGTTCCCCCATCCCGACAACTGGACGGCTTCGGCGCGCCGCCAGTTGGTGCGCACGCTCAAGGAATGCGCGTCCGCAGCGGAAGATGCCGGCGTCTATCTTAGCCTGGAAAGCCACCAGTTGGTTACCCTCCAGACTGCGGAAATCACCCGTGAAGTGCTGGACGAGGTAGGCTCCCCCTGGGTGCGCTGCGACTATGACTCCGCCAACTGGATCACCCTGGATACCATCTTCGACACGGGCCGCGCCGTGAATCACCACTTCGATGTCCTGGGCGACCACATCGTCAGCTGCCATGCCAAAGACATCTGGATCGAGAACAAACTCGCGCTCCATCTGCAAGACGGCTGTCCCGGCAAGGGCCTCATGGACTTCAAGACCCTTTTCCGGCGTATGGAAGCCCTCAACCCCGACTACCCGGTGATTGCCGAGGGCAACAGCACCGAGGAGTTGCCCTTCGTCAGCGAGTTGTTCCATCGCACCGCCGCCGAACTGGGGATCCGTGTACTCGACGCGCACGAAACCGTCGCCTAACGCAACTACTTCTTCACCCCAACCAATTCATTGATCCAGACCTTTGCACACAGAGACGGGACTCCGCACATGCCGTACCTACGCTTTGCCGCCCCGAAAGAACGCCGCGTTGCCGTCATCACCGGCGGCGCCAATGGTATCGGACGCGCCAGCGCCCTGCGTATCGCTGAAGAGGGGCGCGACATCGTCATCGCCGACCTCTCCGACAAAGGCGAAGCTGTCGCCGCCGAAATCGCAGCCCTGGGCCAACGCAGCCTCTTTATCCGCACGGACGTCACCGACGAAGCCGCGGTCCACGCCCTCATGCAAACCACCGTGGACGAATTCGGCAGACTCGACATCCTGGTCTGTTGCGCGGGAATTCTGGGCCTCGAGGCCCCATTCCTGGAGCAATCCTCCGCCCAGTTCGACAAAGTATTGCGCATTAATCTGTACGGGGTATACTACGCACACCAGGCTGCCATCCCCCACATGCTGCGCCAGGGTTGGGGTCGCTGTGTGACCATCACATCCGGCGCGCGTCACGCTGCCACCAACCAAGTACCCTATGGCGTCTCAAAGGGCGCGGTCTACTCGTTCATCGGCGCATTAGGCAATGCCTACCCGAAGCAAAATGTCTTCGTCAACGGCGTCGAACCCGGACGTGCCTTGACCGACATGGTCGTCCCCCGCTTCACGCCGGAGTTTCTTGCCAATCCCGGCAACCCCATCGGGCGCTACTCGGACCCCGAAGAGGTCGCCGAGGTGGTAGAATTCCTCACGTCGGAACGCAACACGTACACTACCGGTTCTGTTTGGAGTGTGAAAGGAGCCAGCGGATGAGTACCCAGGAGCCGAGCTTAGCCGGCAAATCGGCGATGCAAGTCTGGTCCGAAATCGTGCAAACCCCCGGCATCACCAGCTATTTCGAGGGCGTCTTCACCCGTGCAGGCATCACCGTCGAAGAGACCGGCGAATCCTTCACCGTCATCAACCACGGCGACCGCATTACCTTTGAGCCTGGTCTGCAAAACGACTTGGATTTTGTCGTCCCCCTGAAACAGGAGAACATCACCAATCTTTGGAAACATGCCGCCGACGGTGTCATTGACGCCGAAGAGTCCTGGCGCATCGTTCAAGTTCTGTTTACGCCGCTGACCCGCGCCGCGCTCCAGTCGCCCACCATCCGCCGCAACTGGCTACGCGTCCTCTCGGGTGTCGAATCGGTGATCCACGTCCACCTGCTCAACCCCAGCGGCGCCGATGCGGCTACCCACACCCTGGCGTATGCGGGCGGTCAGTGGCTGGTCATTCCTGGGTTGCATGGCGTCGCCGAGCGCACCTATCGCCTCACCCCGGAGCAGGCCCTCACCTTCCAGCGCAAAATTTACGCTGCGCTCAAAACCGACACCCTGGGCGGCTGGTGGCAATTTGCCGCGTGGTATCGCGACTGGCGCAACGGGGTTTCCACCACCTCCTGACCCTGGCGCATTGGCGAGCCGGCATACGGACCCGATGAGTGGCTTTGCCGCCATCGGGTTACACCACCCCAAACACCCTGATAACGTGGGCGGCGTCCTGCGTGCCGCAGCTGCCTTCGGCGTGGCGCTGGTAGCGATTGCCGGCGCCCGCTACCGCGTCCAGCGCACCGACACCGCCCAGGCCTACCGCGACCTACCCCTCCTCCAAGTCGAGAACTTGCGCGAGGTCATTCCCTACGACTGCGTGCCCGTCGCCGTCGAAATCACCGCAGACGCACAGCCACTCCCCGACTATCGCCACCCCGAACGCGCCATGTACATTTTTGGCCCCGAGGACGGCGATCTGGGGCGCAGTGTGCTGGCGTGGTGCCGCGACATCGTCGTCATCCCCTGCCGCCATCCCCTTAACCTCGCCGCGGCTGTCAACGTCGTCCTCTACGACCGCCTCGCCAAACAGGCGCGCCGCTAATCCGGCAAACGCAGTCGTAGCGCGGCTACGCTCTCCTCCGCCCAAGCCGCCTCGCGCGCTACCGTCTCCGCCATCGTCGCCGCGGGCGGCGTCCACAGCTCCAAAATTGCGCTTCCCGTGCGACCGGCTGCGGTCAGCTCCGCCAATAACCAATCCACGTCCAGTTGCCCTGCGCCGGCGGGTCGCCCCTCCAACACAAACCCCATGTTGTGATCCACGCGCCGGACGACAAAATCCTTC
>CAKZVN010000181.1 GCA_937922105.1 uncultured Litorilinea sp. | reverse complement strand
TGCATCATAAATCTGCACCCGCCAAAACGCAATCGGGACACCGGGTTGGCGGCGCATCGCTCACAGGCCGGCGTGTTGGCGGTCGGCAGCGTGGCGGTGGAGCAGTCTCCGCGCCAGGTCCAGGGCCGCCTGTTTGCTGGGGGCAACGGCGTTCGATACTAACGCGAAGTGCGCCGCGCGCGCGGCGACCAGGTCCGCGCGCCGTTGTGCGTCTAGCTCGGACTGGGCCAGGATCCAGTCGATCAGCGGGGCCGCCTCTGCTGCATGGTGGTGCAAGCCGAAAAGGGTCACGGTGTAGAGGGTATCCAGCAGCAGCGGCGCTTCCTGAATCTCACAGGCGATGCGCAGCGCGGCCTCCAGTTGCTTAACTCCCTCGGCATCGTCGTGCAGGGCCACGGCAATCTGCCCTAAGCGACAGTGGCTGTCTGCCGCGCCGGAGAGAAAGCCCAGGGCATAGCTTGCCTCCACGGCGCGTAGGAAATAGGGACGCGCGTCGGCATAGAGCTGTTGGGCGATGGCTAGGCCGCCTAAGGTAAGCAGCGCTTGGATAATCCCATAGGCATCGTCCAACGCCTCATACATGGCGAGGCTGCGGGTGACATAGGCGCGCGCCTGGGTGAAGTCGCCCTGCTGGCGCGCCAGGATGCTGGCGGCGGTCAGCAGGTGGGCGGTGATCTCCGGGTCGCCTGCTGTGGCGGCATGGCGCAGCCCCTCTTCGCAATAGCCCTGGGCCTGGGCGAACTCCCCGCGGTGATACGCCAGCCCCGCCAGTTCCAGATAACAGACGGCCTGCCCCCAATTGTCCGCCAACGTGCGCCGCCGCGCAAGCCCCTCCTCCAGATAATGCCGCGCGGTTTCGTATTCGCCCAGCGACGCCAGGGCCGCGCCCAAATAGACCTGGGCGGTGGCGATGCCCTCGACGTCGTGTAATTCCTGTAGGATGGGGTAGGTCTGGAGTAGGAGGGTTTTGGATTCCTCATAGCGCGATACCATGCTGAGCAGGCGCGCTTCGCGCGTCAAGAGATGGGCCAGCACACGGCGCGCGCCGCCGGTTGGGTCATGCTCGGTGGATTCCAACGTCTGCCGTGCCGCGTGCAACAGTTCCAGCCCTTCCAGGAAGCGGCCGCGCACCATGAAGTAGTGGAAGATGCCGTCCAGCGCGGAATGCAAGATGTCCCAGCGTTGTTGCAGCAGCGCAGTGTCCCAGGCCGCGCGCACGTTACCCCAATCCTGGGCGAGGAGGCGCAAGGCCTCTTGTTGGCGTGCGCCGCGGAGATGGGGTGTCTGGGCCGCGACCAGCGCGCAGTAATAGCGGCAATGTGCGGCGCGCAGACGCTGTGCGACGATGGCGTCCAGATGGACCAGGGCATATTGGCGCACCATTTCATGCTGCACAAAGCGGTCGTCGCCTTCGCGGCGCAGCAGCGACTTCTCCACGAGCGTCTGGAGCACGGGGCGACTCGTGCGTGCGATCTCGCCGGCGGCGTGTATGCTAAACGACCCGGCGAAGGTTCCCAGCGCAGCAAATGCGGTCTGCGCATCGTCGGAGAGCGTCTGCCACGAGGTGTCAAAAACAGCGCGCAGGCTACGATGGCGCGGGGCGAGATCGCGATAGGTCGCAGCCAGGAAATCGAGGTTGCGCCGCAGCGCCGCAGCGATCTCGGCGCAGCTGTAGTGACGCAGTTGGGCCGCGGCCAGCTCGATGCCCAGCGGCATACCGTCCACGCTGCGGCAGATGGCGGCAACATGGGCAAGGGTGTCTTCATCCGGCGCAAAGTCATGGCAGACCGCCGTCGCACGCGCGATAAAGAGCTGCACGCTGTCATACGCCGCCGCGCCTGTGTGCGCACCAGGCGGTGGGTAAGCCAGACCCTCCACGGGCAGTTGCCACTCCCAGCGAATCTGCAACGCCTCGCGCGAAGTGATCAGGAGTTTGACTTGCGGGGCGCGCTCCAAGAGGTGGGCGAGCCAGGCTGCTTCGTCCAGTAGTCCCTCGAAGTTATCCAGCAGCAGGAGTATCTCCTTGTCGCGCAGATGGGCAAGGAGTTGTTCGGAGGCAGCACGGCTGCCGGAGAATTGGAATCCCACGGCATCGGCAACGGCAACTGCCAGCGCATCGCGTGTGGCCGCGCCGCCCAGCGGGACAAAAAAAACGCCGTCCAAGAAAAGGCCCTGCTGATGCGCTTGGGCCGCAGCGTGCAAGGCCAGGCGCGTCTTGCCCATGCCCCCGGCCCCCACCACGGTCAACAGACGACAGTCGGGCTGGAGGAAGCGCGCCGCGATCTCTGTCAGTTCCTCGCTGCGCCCGACCAGGGCCGTAGGCTGGGGCGGCAGATTGTGGCGCGGCGTGGCCCCGGCGGCGCGGATATGCGCGGCCAGCGCGGTGGTTTCGTGGGCCGGCTCCACCCCCAATTCGTCGGCCAAGAGGCGACGACAACGCGCATACTGGGCCAACGCGGCTGTGCGTCGTCCGCTGTGGGCCAACGCCAGCATGAGTTGGCGATGCCCCTCCTCGCGCCAAGCGTCCAGCGCCAAGAGCCGCGTGGCGCAGTCGATGGCGCGACCATATTCGGCCCGGGCCAAGTGCAAGTCTGCCAATACATGCAGAGCGTGCAACGCCTGCTCGCGCAGGCGGATACGCTGGGGTAACAGCCAATCGTCGAAGTCCGGCGCATCGCGCAACACGACCCCTGCCAGCAAGTCGCCTTGATAAAGGTCGCAGGCGCGTTGCAGCGCGACCACGCGCGCGGGGCGGGTGGCGCTCTGGGCCGCGTGGATGGCCTGCTCGAACTCCAGCACATCCAGGCTGACGGGTGGGCCGTTGTGGAGAAACTCGACTGTTTCCCGCGTGATGCGCAGATACGGCTCCACCAGTTTGCGCAGATTGCTGAGGGCCTGGCGCAAATTGTTGGCCGCGGCTTCGTCGCCCATCTCGCCCCAGAACAGGGTCGCCAGCGCGTCGCGCTGGTGTTCGCGTTGGGTGACCGCGAGATAGGCCAACAGCGCGGGAATCTTGCCGGAGAGGAAGCCCGTGAGCGGGGCGCCGTCCAGGCTGATCTGCAAGCCGCCCAACAACCGAATTTGCAAGCCGGTCGTCATCGCGCGCTCCGATAAATGATTTCCAAATGTCGTTTCGCTATGCTGACCCAACAGTAGCACAGGTCCCGCAAAAAGGCGAGAGGAGCGCAACGGAATGGACCAGGAGGAACACCGACGAACCATGCGCCGCACACAGTTTATCCTCAGCCTTTGGCAAGAAGGGAGCGCACTCCCCAATGCGCCGCCGGTCTGGCGCTTGAGCCTGCTGGACCCGCACACGGAGCGGTGCTATGGCTTTGCCGAAGCAGGCGACTTGCTCACTTTCTTGTTGCGCTGGATGAATGCGCCGCCTGCCGGCGAATCACCCGACGCCGCGTAGATACGCTCACGTTTGTCGCTCACACACGTTCACATGCACGCACAGACAAGGAGCCGAAGCATGGATCACCAGACACTCTTTCGCTACAGCGGCATCGCCGCCGTCCTCTCCGTCTTGCTTTATATCGCTTCCATGATCGCCTGGATGGGCGCGGACCCGCAAGGCGTGCCGCCTGCGCTCGCCTCACTCCTCTATCAAGTCAGTTCGGTTTTGTTCTTGGTACCGCTCTATGCGCTCTACATTGTGCTGCGCCGCAACGCCACCGCACTGGTGGTGTCGGCGTTGGTGATCTTGGTGGTGGCTACCATCGCCAGCCTGTTCATTGATGCCACCGACATGACCAATCCGCTGGTGATCGCCCTGACGGTAGCCTGGGGCGCCGGGGCGCTTCTGTTGGGTCTTGCCGGGTTACGCAACGCCTGGGTTCCGCGGGCGAGCAACTATCTGCTCTTTGTCATGGCTGCGCTCGCAGTCTTCGCGGCGCCCTTCATGGCGATGGGCGCGACGAATCTTGCGGGGATCGCCAACTTGGTGCTGGGTCTCGTCTATGTGGTGTGGCTGCTTTGGATGGCGTTTCGTTTCTTTAGCGTCCAATCGACCGGACGCATCACCGCTTGACCCCCTAGGTCTCCACCTTCCTGGAAGCTGCGATGTTCCAGGAAGGTGGGGACCTACGGCGTGACAGGAATCTAGGCGTTTCCATACCGGCCCGCTTAGGAGGAGAAATCGATGAGACGTCGCATTATCAACCCGTGGACTTGGCAGGATGACTTCGGCTATGTGCAGGCCAACGAGGTTAGCAACGTGCAGCGCACGCTTTACTGTTCTGGGCAAGCCGCCGACGCCGCAAACGGCATGGCCGTCCATGCCGGGGACATGCGCGGTCAAATCGTGTTGGCTGTGGAAAATCTGACCACGTTGCTGCAAGCGGCGAGCTTCGACTTGGCCGACATCGTACGTCTGAACATCTACACCACCGATGTAGACCGCTTCCTGGAGCACTATGACGCGTTCATCGTGCCGCTCACGGAAGGGGGATGTCGTCACACAGGTTCCTTGTTGGGGGTAGCGCGGTTGGCCTTTCCGGAGATGATGGTCGAGATCGAAGCAACCGCGGTCCGTTGAAGCTGTCTGCCCCTTGCCAACCACCTTGCCAACATGGCTAGATCGCATCCATAGGGAGAGTCACGTCATGACTGCTAATCTGCTGATTTTGTTGGTCGTTGTCCTGCTCGCGCTCTTGTGCGCCTGGCTGACTGTAGCCGCGGTGCGCAATCGCAAGCTCTGGGTCAAGATTGCCGGGGGCGTGGGTGCGGGGTTGCTCACGCTGATATTGGCCGCGATTGCGTTTTTCGGCGGCAATGGTCTGCGCATGACCTACTCGCCCGGCGCCGCGCCCGCGCCCGATCTCAAGGTCGCCGCGACGCCCGCACAGATCGCACGCGGCGACTATCTGGTCAACTTGTCATGTATCGGCTGCCACAGCCCGGTGGGGCCGGACGGTCGCCCCACCGAGCAGCACCCGCTCAGCGGCGGTTGGAACATCGCGGTGGCAGAAGGGTTCGGCTTTGTGGGGGATATGGTCGCCGAGAACTTGACGCCGGGCGGCAAGCTGGCGAGCTATAGCGACGGCGAACTCTTTCGCGTCTTGCGCAACAGCATTGATCAGCAGGGCGACCGGCTGGCCTTCATGGCGTTCTTGCCGTACAACCAACTGAGCAACGAGGACCTGGAGGCCATCATCGCCTATCTGCGCAGCCTGCCGCCCGCGCCGACCCCCGGCCCCACGGGCGACCGCTTGAGCTTCCTGGGCGCGGTGATGTTCGGCGCCGGGATGTTCGGCCCGCCCTCCGCGCCTGCGCCGGCGGTGGTCGCGGCGCCGCCTGCCGGGGTGACGGCGGAGTACGGCAAGTATGTCGCGACCTACGCCGAGTGTCGCGGCTGTCACGGTCCCGACGCCGCCGGTTCCCCTGCCACCTCGGTCAGCCCGGCGGTTCCCAACCCGCGACCGCTGGTAGGGACGTTGAGCCAAGAACAGTTCTTCACCATGATGCGCACCGGCGTCAAGCCCAACGGTGTGGCCTTCCCGGAGACTATGCCGTGGAAGATCGCGTCACGCCTCACCGACGACGACCTGGCTGCGCTCTATCGCTACTTGACCGCGCCGGTCAACTAGCCCGCAGGAGAACGACATGTTGCGTCACGGCTGTCCCGGTTGGTTGCGGATACTCTTGGTGCTATTCGTCGCGCTGTTGCTCGTCGCGTGCGGCAACAGGACGACGACGGTCGTCATCCGCGCCAAGGATATGCGCTTCGAGCGCGCCGAGGTGCGCATGCGCGCCGGGCAGCCGGTGACGCTGCGGCTGGTCAACCAAGACGGCTATGCCCACTCTTTTGACCTGGACGAGTTGGGGCTCCACATCCCGCTGGCAGGTAACGAAACGGTGGAGGTCACCTTCGTGCCGCGTGAGGCAGGGGCCTATCGGTTTTACTGCGGCTCGCCCGGCCATACCGAAGCCGGGATGGTCGGGGCGCTGACCGTCGCGCCCTAATACACCCCAACCCGCAACCGAAGCCGACGACCCGTGGCGCGGGCTGTGAGCGGGATTACCCCTTTGGACTGCTTTCGGTTATACTATAGTGCCGAGCAGGTTGCATTGTTCCAGGGTACTTTTGCCGGACCGCCGTTCATGGCGGTCCATGTTGATCGGTTTGTCGAGTTCATTGTGCGGAGAGAAACCATGTCCGAAGTCGCAATGTCGCCGTTTACACAACCGGACGCCGGCGAATTGGTCCGCTCCGATCTGAAGCCTACCGGCAGCGACTTGTCGTCGGTGCTTATCCACAACGACGATGTAACGCCGTATGACTATGTCGTGCGGCTTTTGGGTGATCTCTTTATGCTGTCCGAGGAATTGGCCGAGCATGTGGCGTTGACCGCCCACACCAAAGGCGAAGCGGTGGTCGTGGTGCGCCCGCGCCCGGAGGCCGAGAAGCTGGTCAAGGTCGCGTTGGGACGCGCGCGCCTGGACGGTTATCCTTTGCGCTTTAGCGTCGAGCAGGAATAACACGCCGTTCCGGTGGGGCCGGTCGGGTGACTCACCGGAGTGCATGAAAGCCGGCATGTCCATGCAACTTTGGCAAACGCTCGCCCGCCGCCCGGTCCATCAGACGGGCGACGGGCGTTTTTTGGTGGTGGAACATCACCGCGTGCAACTCCCCGACGGGCGCATCATCGAAGAATGGCCCTGGCTACGCACGCCGGATTTTGTCAACGTGGTGGCGGAGACGCCGGACGGGCGCTATCTCTGTTTTCGCCAAACCAAGTACGCGGTTCAGGGCATTACGTTGGCGATCCCCGGCGGCTATCTGGAGCCGGGCGAAGACCCCGATTCCGCCGTGCGCCGCGAGCTTTTGGAGGAGACGGGCTATGCTGCCGAGGAGTGGCGCAGCCTGGGGCGCTATGCCGTGGACGGCAACCGTGGCAACGGCACTGCCCATCTTTACCTGGCACGCGGGGCCGCGGCGGTGCAACCGGTGGATGCCGACGACTTGGAGGAGCAAGAGCTATTGCTCTTGACACGCGCCGAGCTGGCAGCGGCATTGGCGCGTGGGGAGTTCAAGGTCTTGCCCTGGGCCGCCAATGTGGCGCTGGCGTTGGCTGTGTCCGCGGAGTAGAGCGCCCATCGGTGCCATCGCACGCTTATTCGTCGCCTTCGATGCCGCCTGCAGGCAATTGGATATCCACTACATTGCCTTGCAGATCAATCACAATGCGAAACCCCAACATTCCCAGCCATTGCCGCGCTTCTTCGGGAATGGGGTTCCCCACCGCTTCCTCCATGCGGTTGATGGAGGACTCTACCACGGCTTTGGTGAAAATGTCGTCCTTGCCCATCATCTCCAACATGCTCTGGACCGCAACGTCGCGCTGGCTTTCCACTTGCTCGCGCAGAAAGCGCAACACGGCGCGGTCCACCAGGGCGGCGTCAATGTGGCGGCGAAAGCCGTCGTCGTCCACCACATAGCACGCATTGGCCCCCACATACGCGACCTCGGCGGGGTTCCCCAGTTCGTCAAACACCAACCCGGCAAACATGGCGGATGCCGCCACGAGTTATCCTCCTTTGGTATACGATGGTTGTCCCTATCAAACGCCGGTCACACCCTTGCCCACGCCAAGCTACGACCAATCAGCAACTCGGTCATGGCGGCATGGTGTGTGCTCTTCATAGCGACCTGTTCGGTATCGAAACCATGTGCCGACGCTAGTTGGAGTAGTTCCGGTGCGTGGTCATAGGTCATCAGGAAGTCACCGGCAAGAGCGTCGGCACACCGGAACAACTCGATGTGGTCAAGCTCTGCGTAGCGATAAAGACGGCTCCCGGCGCGCTTGCCCGATGCTGTGTAGGGGGGGTCAATGAAAGTAGCGACTTGTACATCACTCGCGTAGCGACGCATGATTTCAAGTCCGTCTCCTTCGATGAATGTGATGCGCTCCCGAATGCGGGCGATGTCCAGAATGCGCCGGCTGATGGTGAGCGGATACCACCGGGAGCGCAACCCCTTTCCGTTTTCACCAAATTTCACGCGCCCGGCGCCGGGGGCTAAAATACCGCCGCGGTTTGTGCGGTTGCGCAGAATTGTCTGGAATGCAATCTCCTGGACAGATTGGGCTTGAACAGCGAGGGCTTTTGCCAACGTCTCGCTGGTCAAGTCGAAGTTCGCAATGCGTTCCGCCAACCAAGCCGCATCCCCCTGGATGATCGTGTGCCATACGGCGGCAACCGCCGGGTCCAACTCCACCATGATCACATGATCGGCGAGTTGCTCGAAGGCAACGGTCAGCGAGATGATGCCGCCGCCGGCAAACGGCTCAAGTAAGAGCCGAGGACGTCGTTCAAGACTCTTGAGCCATCGGCGCACACGCGGGACGAGCCAGGTTTTGCCGCCTGGATAGCGAAAAGGGCTACGCTGCGGGACTGATGCAACGTTGACGATGCTACTCGAAGGGGGCGCAGGATTCTCATTCGCCAGCAACGGTAACTGTCTCATGCTCATGGCGCAACCGATCCCTCTTCGTCATCGTCGCCGCTTTGACTCATGAACAGGTCCTGGAGTGAAGACGAGCGGAGTGACGGATGGAGCCGCTGCTGTTGTTCCACCAGTTTGCGCTGGAGGAGTACACGGAAGTCGTCCTCAGGTCCAGGCTCGGGTGATGTAATCCGCAGCAATGCCGGGGTAAACTGCGTGTAGATTGTCTCAGCATGGCGAAGCTGATAGCGACCGCTCGTTGGATTGAGTACCGGATCGTAGACCAACCAAGCAACATCGGCTTGTTCGGCAGGTACGCTGGGCAAACCGGGGAGTGTTGCAAAGAATGTCTGGTCTACGGCAACCGCCATCCTGCGCCGCCAAGCGTGCAGGATTCCCCCTTTGTAGATCAACTGTGGCGCCAGTCGCTTGCGCGAGGACGACAGAAAATCAGCGCGAGGGTAGTTTCGCTCGCCGCGCCAATCCAGGGCAGTATTCCGTTCAGGGTCGTCCATGTAGGCAGAGAATGGATTGCGGATATTACCGGAGATGTATACGGCCTGTATCTCCAGCGCGCCGAAATCCGTTATGCTGCCCTGCTCATCGTAAGCGACCAACACGATGTCTATGTTGCCGGCCGACTTGCCACTGGCGTCAGTCAGGCGAATCTCCGTGAGCGCAGTCCATTTCGTGCTCGGCGCAAAGAAGAAATCCGCGGCGTCGCTTACGATGAGCCAGTCTTGTCGAAAGCGGATGGGACAGGTGATTGTGACTCGCTCCCCTGTGTACACACTACAAACACCCAGCGGGTCCTCTGCTTTGTCCTTTGTGCAGGAAGGAACCTTGTTGTTAAAAGGGCACAACCTGTATCTCCGGTGTCGCGTCGCCTCATCCGACAAATCATCAATGCGATACCCGAAGACCTCTGCCATCGGCTGGTTCGTCATGTCGATCTCTTGTTCGAAATCAGGTCCTCTTGTCCGAACTTATGTTCGAATCGAATCACTATTACACACACCGGCTCGTTGTCTGCGATGTTCCCGGTGACACGGAGCCACCTCGCCCGGCTTACACCAGCGCGGCCAGGCGGGTGAGCGTCTCCATGCTGCGTTGGATGGTGCGGATGGGGTCGCGCGGGAGGTCGTGTTCGACGATGTACCATTCGGCCCCGGCGGCTTTGGCCGCGGGCAGGAGCGTCGCCCAATCCAACGTGCCGAAGCCCACGTCGGCAAAGCCCTTTTCGTCCTCGCCCTGCCCCGCGGGGGCCAAATCCTTGACATGGACGCGCGGACAGCGCCCGCTATGACGCTGCAGGAGTTGCACCGGGTCGGCCTGCCCGCGCACGATCCAGGCCAAGTCCGGTTCCCATTGCAGATGGGCAGGGTCCGCGCCGGAGAGCAGCCAGTCAATGGCATAGTCGCCGTCAACCCACGCCAGCTCGAAGTCGTGGTTGTGATAGAGCAAGCGCATGCCTGCCGCAGCCAGCCGCTCGCCCAGCGCGCCCAGGCGCGCGCCCAGTTCCTGCCAGCCCGCGCCGTCCGCAGGACGCAGTTCCACGGGCAAGTAGGGGACAGTGATGACGTGGTTGCCGATGGCTTGGTTGAAAGCCACGACCGCATCCATCTCGGCTTCTAGTTTTTGCAGGCTGACATGGGTGGACACAGCCTGGAGGTGGTGTTTTGCCAGCAATTCGGCCAATGCGGGCGCGCTCAGCCCGTGGTCGCCGATGGTTTCGACGCCGCGATAACCGGCTGCGGCGACCGCAGCCAGCTGCTCGTCGAGCGTGTGCGGCAGATTGCGTAAGCTGTAGAGCTGGACGGCCAATGGGAGAGCGTGGGTGGTCATGATACGAGTTCCTTGTGGAATGCGCCCCGGTCACAGCGCGTATGGGCTGCCGCGCCAGGAGTCGAAAGGGATAGAGGTGAGCAGAAGCGGTCGCGCAGGCGCCGCATGGTCACAACGAGTCACCGTCACAACGAGTCACTGCACGGCTGTCATCGCGTCCAACGCCGGCGAACTGCCGGTGAGTTCCAAGATGCGCGCGCAGAGGCCGCTATAGCGCGCGGCCACTTGGTCGTTGCCCACCGCAATGGCGATTGCTTTGGGTTGGCCCACCAGGACCACCAGACGCCGTGCCCGCGTGATCGCGGTATAGAGCAGGTTGCGCTGGAGCATGATATAGTGGCTGGTGAGCACCGGAATCACCACCGCGGGAAACTCCGACCCCTGGCTTTTGTG
>CAKZVN010000180.1 GCA_937922105.1 uncultured Litorilinea sp. | reverse complement strand
TCGCCGGGCCGGTACTTCCCCGTCAAAAAGCCGCCGGCGAGCGGACTCCAGACCACTACCCCCAACCCTTTCAGTCGGCAAACCGGAATCAGTTCCTGCTCAATGTCGCGCACCACCAGACTGTATTGCGGTTGGTAGGCGACAAAGCGCGCCAGCCCTTTGCTGTCGCTGATCCAGATCGCCTCCATCAGGCGCCAGGCTTCATAGTTGCTGCACGCGATATAGCGCACCTTGCCCTGATGCACCAGGTCGTCCAGCGCGCGCAACATCTCCTCCAGCGGTGTCTGTCGGTCCACGTGATGGATGTAATAGAGGTCCACATAATCCATTTGCAGCCGGCGCAGGCTGTCCTCGATCGCCTGCATGATATGCAACCGGGACATCCCCGAATCATTAGGACCACTGCCCATCGGGTTGAAGAACTTGGTGGCGACCACCGCTTCACGACGCCGCCCTTTGAGCGCCTTGCCCAGCAGAATCTCCGACTCCCCCTTGCTGTAGGAGTTTGCCGTATCAAAAAAGTTGATGCCGGCATCAAACGCCAAGTCCACCATGCGCTTGGCTTCGGCTTCGTCGGTGCCGTGTCCAAAGGTCATGGTCCCCAGGCAAATTTCCGAAACCTTGAGACCGCTCTCCCCCATTCGGCGATATTCCATCATTCGCTCCTTCCTAGCGGCGGGCGTTCTTCACCGGCCCGCGCCCTGGTTGTCCTCTGTGCGCGCCTCCGTGTGCCACACTTTCCGGGAAGCTGTGAGCTTCCGGGCAGAGGGCAAGTCGGACAGCATCATATCCGGCGCTTGACTCTGTGTGATCACCAGATGGGATTCATTTCCCACACAGCCAGTTCTTCCACCTGGATCGCCTGTTGGGCGACCAGGTCCACCTCCATCCAACCTTGCGGCAGGTTGCGCACCAATGTCACCGCCACGCGGCCCGCAGCCGCGAAGACCTCCACAACCGAGCGATCCACAAAAACCCGCACATCCACCGGCTCAGTCACGGCTTGCGTAAAGGGCACCCGCACCTCATCCACTTGCACCCCCGTGGCATCCACGGTGATCGCCAGCGCCGCCTCGCTTGCGTCCGCCGCACGTAGGCACAACGACCAGGCTCCATCCGCGCGGATGGTTGCCGCAATCTCGCAGCAGGAGGAGACACCTGTCGCTACCACATGGCCTCCTGCGGGCAACCGCGTGGCGTGCAGCCCTTGTGCGCGCCCGCGCAGTTGCGCCAATTCGGCAATCGGCGCTTGGCGCGGACGCCGCGCCGCATCCAGCGTTACCACGCGCGGCAACGCCAGACAGCCGTTCCAACCCCGACCCTTCTCCCAGCCGCGCACCCAGCCCAGCACAATCCGGCGCCCATCCGGCGCAAAGATCAGGTTGGTGGCGTAAAAATGGCCGGCGGGCGCATGCTCGCCCACGCCGGGGTCCCAAACCCCCTCCACCGTGGGCGTGAAACGCAGCGTCTGCGCGTCGAAATCGCCCACGTGATAGGTTACCGGGCGATAAGGGGACATCAACAAGACCCACGCATCGCCCACCGGGAAAAAGTTGGGGCATTCACAAAAGCGCATGGACTCTTTGGGCGCGCGAAACAGGGTGCCGCGAAAGCGCCAGCGTTCCAGCGTACCGTCCGCCGCCTCGTATAGCGCAACCGTCGCTTCGTCTGCCGTTTCCGCGCCCAGTGCCATCAAGGTGCGCCCGCCGGCTTGGAAGATAAACGGGTCGCGCCACGTGCCCAGGAAATCCGGCCCGTCGTGGCTGCGCAAATCCAAAATCGGATTTTGAGGATGCTTCTGCCAGGTGTCCCAGGTTGCGTCGCCCAGCGCAGCCCATTGTTGAAAGGGCGGGCGCTGTCCCTCTCCCCCCGCCCCCACGCTGGTGTAGAACAACAAGGGCGTCCCATCCGCGCGCAGGGCCGCGCAGCCGGAGAAGCAATGCGCCTCCCCCAGTTCGCGCGAGGGCCAAAGCGCGATGGGCCGGTGCTCCCAATGCACCAGATCGCGACTGGTTGCGTGTCCCCAGTGGATATCCCCCCAATAGTCGGCATAGGGGTTGAGTTGGTAAAAGAGATGGTAGACGCCGTCCACGTAGATCGTCCCGTTGGGGTCGTTCATCCACTGGGCCGGCGGTCTGAAATGATAGACGGGACGCAGCGGATCGCGCGCGGCCTGCGCGGCAGCACGATTCAGCGCCTGCGTCGCCTCCGTCAGCGCGGGATGGGATGTCAGCATGGTTGGGTAATCCTCACATGGGGTATAGGCGAACTTGGTTGACGGCTCTCATTGTACCACTGCCCAACAAAAACCGTGGCGTCCCGCCCTATGCGGAACGCCACGGCTATCGGCAAAGACTCGGATACGCGTCGTGCTTATCCCTTGACCGCGCCCGCCGTCAACCCGGCAACCATAAAGCGCTGCCCGACCATGTAGAGCACCGCCACGGGAATGGACATGAGCAGCGCCGCCGCCGACAACTCGCCCCACGGCAACACATCGCCCACAATCATCTGCGCCATACCGATGGTGAGCGTGTAGAGCCGATCACGCGAGAGGAAGATGTAGGCGAAGATGAACTCTTTCCACGCCAGCGTGATCGCAAACATGCTGGCAGCCATCAGCGCGGGCAAGACCAACGGCAAGATCACACGCCAGAAGGCCTGGAAATGGTTGCAGCCGTCAATCAGCGCCGCCTCTTCCATCTCCTTGGGAATCGAGGCATAGTAGCCCATCATCAACCAAGTGACGAAGGGCAAGCCGAAGACCGGATACGCCACCATCAAGCCGGTCAGGCTATTGGTGAGCTTGAGCGCGGTGAAAATCTGGTACATGGGGATGAACATCATGATGGGCGGCATCAGATAGGCGATCAACACGCTGCTGCCAAAGATGTTCGACCCACGCCAACGCAAGCGCGTCAACCCATAGCCGCCCATCGCTGCCACCACCACCGAGATGGCTGTGCTCACCAACGACACCACCACCGTGTTTTGATACCACAGCGCAAACCGCCGCGTGGGGCCGAACAGCGCCTCGAACTGTTCCACCGTCCAGGGTGAGGGCCAGAAGACCGACTCGAACGCCACGATCTGGCGCGTGCTCTTGAACGCGGTGATGAGAATCCAATAGAAGGGGATCAACTCGAACAGGATGAAGAGCAACAGGATAAACCCTGCCAACCCGCCGGAGAAGATACGCCCGATGCGTCGCGCCAACCGCTGATTCGTCGTGGACTGCCCCACGAAAATGCGATGCAGCACGCCGCCGACCACTTCCAAGACTCGCTCCACTGCATCGTTGATCAGGAAGAAGACCGCCACCACCGCCTTGAGCAGCGCGCGCACGGGCCACGTGATGACCGCCAGCACGCGCGAGGTCAAGGTCTCTTCTTCCTCGACCGAGCGCGACTCGTTGCGGCTGCTCGCCGAGATGTGCCGTCCCAGCGCAAAAATGAAGATCAACAAGATGGGCGCCATGGAGATGGCAATCGCCACGGCAACCCCATAGCGCGCCGCGCCGAACGCCTCAAACGCCAAGATCGAGAAGACGCGCGTGGCGTTCACCGGCCCACCACCCGTGAGCAGGAAGACCATATCAAAGGTGTTGAAGGTCCAGATGGTGGAGAGCAACGTCGCCACGATGATCACATAGCGCAGACCGGGCAACGTAATATGCAGGAAGCACCGCCACGCGCTGGCCCCATCCACAATCGCAGCTTCGTAGTACTCGCGATCAATGGCCTTCAACCCCGCCAGCAGGTTGATGGTGAAGAAGGGAATACCCCCCCAGATGTTGATCATGACCAACGAAGCCAGCGCCGTGTTCGGGCTTCCCAACCACGGGAACCCCTTTTCCACAAACCCCATCTGGAGCAGGAACTGATTGACCCCACCGTACACAGGATCCAACAGCCCCTTCCACGCGATCGCCGCCACCACCGACGGCACGATCCACGGCAGCAAAATTGCCGCGGTCAAGACACCGCCGAAACGCTTGTACCGGTGCAACAAAATCGCGATCAACAAGCCGAAGGCAAACTTCAACAACACCGACCAGAAGGTGTAGCGTACCGTGATCCACACCGCAGCGCGGAAATTCGGGTCCGCCAGCACATTCTCATAGTTGCGTAGCCCCACAAACGGCCCCATCTGCAACGAGTTGGTGTTGGTGAAGCTCATGTAGACCGCGCGCAAGAGGGGATACGCGATCAACAACCCCATCAAGAGAACGGTGGGAAAGACAAAGACATACGCCGGCGCCCAGTCGCGGCCAAGAATGCGCCGCAGGCTGATATGCCACGCGGGGCTAGGAGAGATGGTCGCGCTTCTCATCCCGGTCATTGTCGTCTGACTCATCCGAAACCTCCTCGCAGTTTGTTGCGGTAAAACTCCTGGTACAAGCGCATGACCACCTCGAATCGAATGACCAAACCGTGCGTACTGACGCGTCTCCCACCTTCCTGGAAGCTGGCAACTTCCAGGAAGGTGGGTCGAACGTCGTCATATCGGTTGCCGAGAGAACATTCAGACCACAGCCCGCTGCGGAAGGGGAGAGGACGCGCCTCCGACATCTCCCCTTTGCCGCAGTTCAACCCTACTTACCGCCGCATCACCGGCGATTAGCGCACGCCGGGCGCGCCCATCTCCTGGAAGATGCGAATCGCCTGCTCCGCCGCCTGCTTGACGGCTTCCGCCGGGGTAGCTTGTCCGGTGATGGCCGCGGCGACCATGTCGGTCCCCAGGTTTTGCGTATCCAGCGCGCCGGCCCACGGCGTCGCCGGACCGGGGAAAGCCACACCGTTCCAGCCCAGCGGATCCAACGCGCCCTCCTTTTGGGCGATGCTGTTGGGCACGCTGGTGATCTCCTCCCAGTCCCACATATTGATGTAGGCGGGCAGGGCGTAGGTCGTGGCAATCTTGTAAACTTCCTTCATGACATCGTCTTCAAAGAAGCTCAAGATCAATTCGCTCGCGGCCTCCGGATTCTTGCCCCCCATGATCTTGAGGAAGTTCATGCTGCCGATGCCGAAGAAGTTGAGCAAACCAGGACCACCCTTCGGGTAATCCCAGATGATGTCATCCAAGAAGGGTACTTGATCTACCACAGCCTTGGCATAGACCGTACCGCCGTTCTGCGTATAGGCCAACTTCCCTGCCAGGAAGGCCTCGTTGTTGGTCGGGTCGGTCCAGCTCAACACACCGGGCGGGAGGATGCGATCCCACTTGGGATCGGTGTAGGTCTCCACCAGCCATTCCACAGCTTGCACCGCTTCCGGCGTATCAATGGTGACATATTGGCCGGTTTCGTCGGTCCAGAACGCGCCGAACGAATGCAGCACACGGTTGACCATCCAGCTGCCGTCGCCGGAGCGATTCACAGTGATACCGAAGCCCCACATCTCCTTCGCCGGGTCCGACACCTCCAACGACGCTTCGCGCAGTTCGTCATAGGTGCGCAAAGCCGTGATGTCAATCCCTGCCTCCTCCCAGACGCTCTTGAGCGCCCAACCGCCGTCGCTGCGCACATGGAAGGGCACACCGTACCACTCGCCTTCGGACATGAGGTCCTTCTTTTGGCGCTCGGCGGTGTCACCGTGCTTGGCAATGATCTCGTTCACCACATCGCTGACCGAGGTCACCAAGCCCAGCTGCTTCCACTGGAAGATGTTGCCCGACCGTTGCAGCACATCCGGGGAGTCATCCGCCGCCACCTGAGCCGCGATCTTCTGGATCTCCGCGCCGCCCGCGACAAACCCAGCCACGTCGGCAACTTCCAACGGATACCCGCGCTCGGCCGCGAACTCCTCCACATGCCGGCGAACATAATTGTTATAGTCCGGGTGGAAGTCCTGGGTCAGCAACACCCACAGCGGGCTACCGGGGCTAACCGCCGGCGCGCCACCGGTGGTGACCGTGACGACCGTGAGCACGGGCGTGCTCGAACCGACGATTCGGGTCTCGGAGGCGCAGGCCCCCACGACCTCGACGCCCGC
>CAKZVN010000179.1 GCA_937922105.1 uncultured Litorilinea sp. | reverse complement strand
TTGCCGCGCCAACTCCAACAGAATCAACGAGCCGATTACGTTGACCTGGGCATAGTGGATCGGGTCGGTCATGCTCTCGCGCACATTCGCCAGCGCGGCTTGGTGGCTGACAGCCTCGATCCGCTCGTCGGCAAAGAGGGTCGCCATAACCGCCGCGTCGGTGATGTCCGCGACGTAAAAGGCAGCCTGGGGCGGAACATTGGCGCGGTCACCGGTATGAAGGTTGTCAACAATAATGACACGGTGGCCCGCCGCCAACAGGGCATCGGCCACGTGGCTCCCGATAAAGCCGGCTCCGCCGGTGACCAGCACGTTCATAGGAGCATCCTCTCGCGTGGGCTGTGATGAAGACGGCGCCCGCGCCGTGCCTGGGCCAGTCGGGTGCGGACGCAGGAGCCGGCAGCGCGCCGGTCCGTTGGAAAATTCTAGCCCCCGGGGTACAATAGTGCAAACCTTGCGGGGCTATGATCCGGTCGCATTCCGCCGCGCGGCTGCCCGGCTGCCTCGCCCGCCCCAGCCACGCAGGAGGCCGCCATGCTCATCCACAACGCCACCGTCATCACCTTTGACGACACCTATGCTATCCTAGAGGAAGGGGCGGTTCGCATTCACGGCGCGCTGATTGACGACATCGGTACGAGCGCGACGTTGGCTGCACGCTACCCCGACGACGAGCGCTGGGACGCGCACGGTATGCTCCTCATGCCGGGCCAAATTTGCGCGCACACCCACTTCTATGGGGCCTTTGCGCGCGGGATGTACATCCCCGGCAAACCGGCCAAAGATTTCCCGGAGATTCTGGAACGACTCTGGTGGCGATTGGACAAAGCGCTGGACTTGGACGGCGTGCGCAGCTCCGCCGAGGTCTGTTTGGTAGACGCTATCCGCAACGGCACAACCACACTGATCGATCACCATGCCAGCCAGCGCGCCATTGACGGCAGCCTGGACGCCATCGCCGAGGCGGTCATGGCGAGCGGGCTGCGCGCTGCGCTCTGCTATGAAGTCACCGACCGCGACGGCCCCGAAGCCACCGGCGCAGGCATCCGCGAGAACGTGCGTTTCGCCAAACGCGTTGCGTCCGGGCGCGGACAAGATGATCCGCGCTTTGCCCGCCTGGCTGCGACCTTCGGCTTGCACGCCTCGCTGACGCTCTCCGACGCTACCCTGGAGCGCTGCGCCGAGGAGGGCAGCCGCTTTCATGTGCATGTCGCCGAACACCCGGCAGACCAATACGACAGCCTTGCCAAGTCGGGCCGCCGCGCCGTGGAGCGGCTGCACAGCTTCGGCATCACCGGTCCCCAGAGCATCATGGCCCACTGTATCCACATCGACGCCTGGGAGATGCACCTGTTGCGCGAGAGCCGCACCTTTGTCACTCACCAGCCGCGCTCGAACATGAACAACGCGGTGGGCGCGGCGGAGATCACCGCCATGTTGCGCGGGGGGATGGCGGTTTGTCTGGGCAATGACGGCTTCTCCAACGACATGTTCGCCGAGATGAAAGTCGCCGATCTGCTGCAAAAGGTCAGCCACGGCGACCCGCGCTACTTGGGCGCAGACCAGGTGCTGCGCATGGCGGTGGAGAACAACCGCCGCTTGGCCGCGACCTTTTTCGACCGTCCGGTGGGCATCATCACCCCCGGCGCCTATGCCGATCTCATCTTACTCGACTATTATCCCACCACCCCCTTGACGCCCGACAACTTGCCCTGGCACATCCTGTTCGGGGTAAGCGGCGGGCATGTCCACAGCACCATCGTCGCCGGGCAAGTGCTCATGCGCGCCCGCGAGCTACGCACGCTAGACGAGGCTGCCATCACCGCAACCAGCCGCGCCGTTGCCGCGCAGACCTGGCAACGCTATTGGGCCATGTTCTAGCGTCCTCCGTTTCGCACCGTGCCTGCATCGTGCGAACTGCTCTTCGTGCGCAGTTCGCGCTTCTCATCCGACGCGGTCGAGTTCAAACAAGGAGGAGGATCATGCAGGTCTTTCTGACCAACCGGATTCATCGGGAGGCCATTGGCGCGCAAAATGGTGGAGCGCGGCTGGCAAGTTACTGCGCTGGTGCGAAATCCGTCGAGCGTGCCGGCGCAAGGCTTAGCCGCACTGGGGGTGAAACTCGCGCAAGGCGATGTCACCGCTCCAGAGACTGTGCGCAGCGCCATCGGCGAGGCAGAGTTGGTCGTCCACAATGCGGCGTGGTACGAGTTCGGCGTTTCGGCCAAGGCGCGCATGACCATGCAGCGCATCAATGTGGACGGCACGGAGACTGTGTTGAGTCTTGCCCGTGAGGCTTCTGTGCCGCGGGTGGTGCATGTATCCAGTGTGATCGTCTATGCGCCCAGCGGGACAACGCCGCGCGATGAGAGCCATGCCCGCCAGGGACCGTACCGTTCAGTCTATGCCGAAACTAAGGCGGCTGCCCATGAGATTGCCGTTGCCTATCAAGACCGCGGCTCGCCGGTGATCATCGCCAGTCCCGGAATCGTGATCGGGCCGAACGATCACGCCGTGCTGGGCTATTTTGCCCGTCTCTACCTGAATGGCTGGATGCCGCCTATGGCCTGGGCGCCCGACACATATACTGTCCAAGCAACGGCAGAAGACACCGCAGAGGCTCTTGTGCTGGCAGCAGAGAAGGGACGACCGGGGGAATCCTATCTGGGCTGTGGGGAGCCGATCCAGACCAAAGAGATGCTGGAGATTTGGCAGCGTGTCCCCGGAGGAAGTCGCGTGCGATTCTGGCTACCGACATCCCTGATGGCCTGGTCGTGTGCGCCCATGGAGCCGTTGCTGCGGGCTATGGGCATCAGCGCTTTCTTGTCGCGCGAGTCGGTCTATAGCGGCGCGCAGCACTTCCTGTTCAAGAACGACAAAGCGAAGCAGGAGTTGGGCTGGAAACCGCAGCCGCCCCAAGAGACATGGCCCGCAATCCTTGCCGCCGAGCGCGCGTTGATGGGAGAGTCGCGTCGCGGCATCGCCGGGCGGCTTAATCCGTTGGAGATTTGATCCATCCATTGAGCGAGAACTCTATGACAAAACCGACCCTTGCAGTAATCGGTGGAACCGGCGCGGAAGGCTCCGGTTTGGCTGTACGGTGGGCCGCGGCGGGCTATCCGGTGATCATCGGTAGCCGCAGCGCGGAAAAGGCCAACACGGCCTGCGCCGAGTTGGGCGCGCTCTTGCCCGCGGGGAGCGCGCCGTTGACGGGAAACGGCAACGCCGCCGCCGCCGCCGCCGCGGAGATCGTCGTGCTCAGCGTGCCCTACGCCGCGCAGGTCGCGACCCTGGACCAAATTGCCGCGGCTTGTGCGGGCAAGGTCTTGATCACGGTGGGCGTACCGCTCATGCCGCCCAAGGTGAGTACGGCCTGGCGACCGCCGGGCGGCTCCGCAGCCGAGGAGGCCCAAGCACAGCTGGGCGAGGCGGTACGCGTGGTCGCTGCGTTCCAAAATGTCTCCGCCGCGCACTTGCAGGACCTGAGTTGGACGCCGGAGTGCGATGTATTGGTCGCGGGTGACGACAAAGCCGCCAAGCAGACCGCCATGACCCTGGCGGCGGACGCAGGCTTCTTTGCCGTAGACGCCGGGCCGCTCGCCAATGCCGCAGTCATCGAAGGCTTGACCGCGGTGCTGATCGGGATCAACATTCGCCACAAGGTTAAAGGGAGCGGCATCCGCATCACCGGCATCCCGCGCGCCTAGCTCGGGCGTATGCCGCGGGAGGAGGGACCCTGCGTGCCTCAGGGTGACGGAGGCAGCCGGCAACTATGCCTTTCATTGAGGAGTGCTATGCACAGGGAGTCGCTGCACATCGAAACGCTCGCCGTTCACGCCGGGCGCAGCGTTGACCCCGCCACCGGCGCGGTCATGTCGCCCATCTATCTCTCCACCACCTTTGCGCGCGCAGCGGACGGCAGCTATCCGCACGGCTATGTCTATACACGCACCGAAAACCCCAACCGCGCCATGTTGGAAACATGTTTGGCCGAATTAGAAGATGGCGCAACTGCGCTTGCCTTTGCTTCGGGACAGGCCGCGACCATGGCCCTCTTACAGTCGCTTGCCACCAACGACCATGTGATCCTGCCCGCGGACAGCTATTTTGCGACGCGCGCCCTGGCCTTGCAGGTGATGGCGCGCTGGGGATTGGCTGTCAGCGTGGTGGATGTCACCGACCCGGCCCAAGTCGCCGCAGCCGTGCGCCCGACCACGCGGCTGATCTGGGTAGAGACCCCCTCCAATCCGCTCCTGAAGATCACCGACATTGCTGCCGTGGCGGCAATCGCCCATGCCGCAGGCGCGCTCTGTGTGGTGGATAACACCTGGGCGTCGCCGCTGGGTCAGCGCCCGCTGCACTGGGGCGCGGATGTGGTGATGCACGCCACCACCAAGTACCTGGGCGGGCACAGCGATCTCTTGGGCGGCGCGCTGGTGCTGCGCGAGGCGGGCGATTTGGCCGCGACCTTGCGCCAAGTGCAACAGATCGGCGGTGCGGTCCCCTCCCCCTTTGATTGCTGGCTGCTCCTGCGCAGCATCAGCACTTTGCCCTATCGCATGCGCGGGCACAGCGCCAACGCCGCGGTGGTGGCAGCCTTCTTGCGCGACCATCCGCGCGTGGCTGCGGTTCACTACCCCGGCTTACCCGACCATCCGGGCTATGCCGTGGCGGCGCGACAGATGGCGCTCTTCGGCGGCATGCTTTCGTTTCAAGTGCGCGGCGACGCCGCCGATGCGCTTGCGGTGGCGGGGCGCGTGCGTCTCTTCACGCGCGCCACCAGCCTGGGCGGGGTGGAAAGTCTCATCGAGCACCGGGCCTCGGTGGAAGGCCCCACCAGCCAAACCCCGCCTAACTTGTTGCGTGTCTCGGTGGGGCTGGAACATCCCGCCGACCTGATTGCCGACCTCGACCAGGCATTGGCAACCTAATCGCAATGGAAACCTCTGCCCTGACGTTGTGCGCGGCCCTCGGCCTGCGCCTGGACCCGGCAACGCCCGATGTGGTCGCGCTGGTGGGCGGCGGCGGCAAGAGCCATGCCCTCTTCCAGTTGGGTCGCGAGATCGCCGCCGGCGGGCAACGCGCCCTGCTCACCTGCACCACCCACCTAAGCCATGACCAGGTTGCCGGTGCGCCCGCGCTCGTGACGATGGACGGGGACGAGTTGCCCTTCGTTGCGCTGAGCCAGGCACTGGCAACACACGGCCAATGTCTGGTCATGGGGCTGCGTCGAGAGGGGCCGCGCAGCGCGGGTCTCACCGCGGAGCAAGTGGATGACCTTGCGGCCCAAGCGCCCACGCTCAACGTGGCGGCGCTGGTGATTGAGGCCGACGGCAGTCGCCTGCTCCCACTCAAAGCACCCGCCGCGCACGAGCCTGTCCTCCCCGCCGCCACCACCCTGCTCGTGCCCGTTGCGGGAGCCGCGGTCATCGGGCGCAGACTTGCGCCGGAAAACGTCCAGCGCCCGGAGCTGGTGGCGTCCATTTTGGGCTGCCGTCTTGACGCGGCGCCACGCCTTACCCCGGGTCATCTCGCCACGCTGATGACACACCCCGCAGGCGGGGCCAAAGGGCTGCGCGCCGGGATGCGACTGGTTCCGCTCCTCAATCAAGTGGAAACGCCGGATCGCTTGGCAGCGGCGCGTCTCATCGCCGCGCGCTGGGCCGCCGCGGGAATCCGCAGCGTGATTGCGGCGCTGGGCCGGCCTGCAGGGGCCTGGGTGCGCGAGCGCTGGGGACCGTGGGCCGTGGTGTTGATGGCTGCGGGCGCGAGCAGCCGTCTGGGCACGCCCAAACAACTGCTGCCGGTGGCGGGGGAGCCGATGGTTTGCCGCGTGGCGCGCACGGCGCTGGCAAGCGACGCGGCTGCTGTGGTGGTGGTGACCGGCGCGCACGCTGAAGCCGTCCGCGCGGCGCTAGCCCCGCTGGAGGCAACGGCACAGGGGCGGCTGGTCATGGTCCACCACCCGGAATGGGCGCGCGGACAAGCGGGCAGTATGCAGGCAGGGCTGGCTGCATTGCCGCCGGCAATAGACGCCGTCGTCTTTCTGCCGGTGGACCAGCCCAACGTCACAGCTGCGTTGCTGCGTCGCTTGGCGCGTGAATGGCGCGCAGGGGCCGGGTTGGTTGCGCCGGAAGTCAATGGCGAAGTGCGCGGCGCACCTGCGCTCTTCGACCGCGCCCATTGGCCTGCGTTGCGCCTGGTGCGCGGGGACGTGGGCGGGCGCGTAGTCTTGCGCGCCAATGCTGCGTCCGTGGCGCGGCTCGCGGTGGATGCGGATTTGTTGCGCGATGTGGATACGCCTGCGGACTGGGTGGACCTGGCGGGGCCTCGACGCGCCGACGATTAGCCCAGCGCAGCCAAGAGCGCGTCGCTCTGCGCGCCGTGGCTACGCAAGGTGATCACACGCACGCCGGTCTCCCCAGAAGGATCTTCGTTGCCGGCTATGTCTGCGGCGGAAGCCGCGTCCACCAACTCCACGTGGAGAAAATCCTCCGGCAGCGCGGCGAGGATACGCTCGGCCCACTCGATGACGACGACTGCGCCCTGGTCCCCGCGACCGGGCAGCGCGGCGTCGTTCAGGATCTCGTCCAGGCCGATGCCCGTGACCGCGGCAAGAGTTTGCGCCGGGGTCTCGCCCAGCCGGTAGACATCTATGTGGACCAGACGCAGGCCGCGCGTGCCGGCATCCAGTTCATTGACCAGGGTAAAGGTCGGGCTGGTGACGGACGCGGTCAGGCCCAGACCCGCGGCAATGCCCTGGGTCAGGGTGGTCTTGCCCGCGCCCAGATCGCCGCTGAGCGCAATGACTTGACCTGCCGCGGCGTGCATCCCCAAGCGGCGCCCGAGGTCAAAGGTGGCAGCCGCCGAGTCGGTGCGTAGGGTGACGTGACGCATGGTGGTGGTGTGCTCTGTCGGCTGGGTGAGTGGCATGGCAGTGCGCTCCCGGCTAGGCGATGGGCGCAGGTGAGGGAGGCGCGGGCGTGCGTTCGCTGTCGAGCGCGAGCATCTCCTGGATGGCGGCGCGATATTCCGCCACCAGCGCCTGCGCGCGTTCCTCGCTGCCGGCCTCCGCCACAATCGAAAAGAACGGTCCCTCGGCGTCGGGCGCAATGTGTACCCATTCGCCGGGACCGCGTTGGATGCGTATCCCCTCGATCTGATCGCCGCTGCGCGAGGCGTAGCGCTCATTGAGCCGACGCATGACCGCGCCTTTGGACGCCGAGGGGCAGGGCGCCGACGCTTCCGCCAAGCGGAAAGGTGGCAGATAGCGCACAATCTCGCTGATTTGGATGGGATACTTGGCGATGGTGCGCCGATAGTTGGCGAGATACTCCATCAGTTTGGCCGCGGCGATCATCCCGTCCACCGCCGGATGGAAAGCGGGAAAGATGAAACTGCCGTTGCCGTCCACGCCGATCAAAATCTCCGGGCTATTGGCCGCGGCCATCAGACTTTGCGAATTGTTGCTGATGCGCACCAGTTTGCTATGACGCCAAGCCGCGATGGTATCGAAGCCGCTGGGCATAGTCACCGGCGCCACTGCGGTCGAACCGGGGTGGTTCTGCAAAGCCAGTTCCAACAGGAGCGCAGCTGCGGTGATGTCGTCAAGGATGCGCCCTTGTTCGTCCACCACATAGAGCTTCTCACCCGCCACATCCAACTGGATACCCAAGTCGGCATCCAACACGCCCACAATCTTCGCCATGCGTTCCAGGTTGGCGCGGAATTCATACTGCAACATGGCGAGTTTGGTCTCGTCCATGCGCGCGTTGAGCGGGATCACATCCACACCCAGCCGGTTGAGAATCTGGGCAAAAGCATCGCCTGCGGAGCCGTGGGAGTAGTCAATCACGATGCGGAAGCGGGCCTCGCGGATGGCGCGCTCGTCAATTTGGGCAAAGAAGCCCTCGATATAGGTCTCCAGCGGGCGGCGGGCATACTGGATTTGGCCGATCTCGTCCAGATAGGCGCGCCGGAAATCCTCGCGGAAAAAGATATGCTCCACCGCGCGCTCGACGTTTTTACTCTGGTTCATGCCGTAACGGTCAATAAAGCGGATATCCACCACGCGCTGGTCGAAGGGGCTGATGCGCACGTGAATTCCGGCACTGGTGTCGGGGTCTTGGCGCACAAAGTAACGCGCCACCGGTGTGGGCACTGCGCCCAAGTCCCACACATTGAGGCCTGTGCCGGGCAGCCCGCTGATGAGCGCGCGCTTGAACATGCGCGAGGCGCGGTGCACATCGCGATTGATGGCGACATAGCTGCCTTTGGGCAAGGTCGCGCCCAGCGCCGCGCCCAGCTTGGCGGCAAACTCCGGGGTGATGTCCACATTGACCACGCCCGTCACCCCGTGACGCCCGAACAGCGCGCGACGACCGTGGCTGGCCCAGATGATACTCTCTTTGATGGTTGCGCCCGCCTCAATCTCCTTGCGCGGCCAGAGCTTCACATCCGTGTGGATGATCGCGCCCTCGCCGATGACGCAGTTGTCCGAGATGACTGCGCCCTCGAAGACCACCACCTGCGCTTTGATGCTGGTTTGGCGGGTGACAATGGCCCCGCGCAATTCGCAGTTTTCGCCCACATAGTTGTTGCGCCAAAGAATGCTGCGTTCCAAGCGGCTATAGGCGTCAATGATGGTATAGTCCCGCACCACGCACGGTCCGTAGATGGTCACGTCGCCTTTGACCTTAACGCCGTGCCCCAGGTAGATGGGACCGAAGAGCTGGGCGCTGGGTGCAATCTCCACGTCGTCGCCGGTCCAAATGCCGCCCCCAACGTCATGGCCCAACGGCTCGGGGACTTTGACCTTGCCGTAGAGCAGGTCGGCGTTGGCGCGGCGATATTCGTCAATGCTGCCCACGTCGCACCAATAGCCCTCGGCGATGTAGCCCATGACCGGCAACCCCATCGCCAACATGTTGGGGAACAGTTCGCCGGCAAAGTCGTAGTTGGTGTCGTCCGGGATGAAGTCCAATACCTCCGGCTCCAACACATAGATGCCGGTGTTGACCGTGTCGGAGATGATCTCACCCCAGCTGGGCTTCTCTTGGAACTGGGTGATGCGCCCGCATTCATCGGTGAGAATCACGCCGTAGTCCAGCGGGTTGGGCATGCGCGTCAGGGTGAGCGTCGCCAGCGCGTTGCGCTCGCGATGGGCGCGCAGGATGGCGCTCAGGTCGAAGTCGGTGAGCGCGTCGCCGCTGATGACCAGAAAGGTGTCGTCCAAATAGCTCGCCGCATTTTTCACCCCACCCGCGGTGCCCAGGGGGATATCCTCCACCACATAGGTCAACCGTAGCCCCAAAGAGCGCCCGTCCTCAAAGAAATCCTGGATGGCGGTCGCCATGTAGCGGACCGTGACGATGATGTCGGTGATGCCGTGATGTTTGAGCAGGTCGAAAATATGCCCCATCACCGGCTTGTTGACCAGCGGCACCAGAGGCTTTGGACGACCGACCGTCAAGGGGCGAAGCCGGGAACCTTCCCCACCGGCCATGACAACAGCTTTCAAGCGTCCTCCTAGAGGGCCGCATCGCGCGGCGACCCCAAATGGCGATACCCACCCGTCCCTACACCGGTGCTATACCGGGGGCCACGGATAATTGCGCCGGCCCGGCGGCGGCGACGGGTAAGTCTTGGTTTGCAACAGTTGATGGGTGCGCCGGAGCAGCGCCGATAGTTCCGGCGGCTTGAGCAGCCCACAGAGGGTACGCCCCAACTCGCTCTGGGGGTCTGCGGCCCGCTCGGCCAAGCTCCGCAAATCCGCCAACAGTTCCACATCAATCGGCTCTTGGCTAAACTCCCAGATCACCGTGCGCAGTTTATATTCGGTGTGAAAACAGATGCCGTGGTCAATGGCCCACAAGCGGCGGTCCACGCCGATAAGACAATGACCGCTCTTGCGGTCGGCGTTGTTGACGACATAGTCGAACAGAGCCAGCCGGCGCAACGCGTCGGCAAAACGCGCATCGGATTGAACCGTGAAGTAGTGCTCGGCGTCGTGATTGGGAATGAAAAGCTGGACGCTGCCCAGGCCGTGCTCACCGTCGCGCAGCACCGTAGGCGGCACCAAATCCCACCCCAGCGCGGCGCTGATGGCATAGGCCGCGGTCTCGCGCAGACAGAGCGTGCCCCACTCGAAATCCCAGAGCGGCGTTTCCCCCCGCCGTGGCTTATAGACCGCAGGGAGCGTCATACCGTCCCAGGTCAACGTGACCAAGAAACTGTGGTTGGAGCTATAGGGCAGCAGCCCTTGCTCAGCCATCTCGCCGCGGGCTAGTACCGTGAGCACTTGCTCCTCGGTGACTTGGACAGGAGAGTCGCCCGCGCGTGCGGAGCGGGCAGCGGAAACTCGCGTGATCTTACGGGCCAAGCGTCAACGTTCCTTGCCGCAGCGGGCAACCATCCGGCGGGTAGCCGGCGCAACCGGTCGCGTTAGAAGATGATGGGCACGGCTTGCCCATCGGAGCGGGGGCAGAAGTGTCCTGTGCGGTCAATGGGGCGCCCGCACAGCGGGCATGTGGGTCGCCCCTTGGCGATCACCTCCAACGCATGGTCGCTGAGCGCACGCATCTGGTCGCGCGTTGCTACAAAGCGCACGGTGGGCACGCGGTCGTCGTCTGCGTCCAGGACGCGACCCTCCTCGCTGATGATCAGAGCGCGGGCAAAGAGCCAAATACGGTCGCTCTCTTCGTCATAGCTGAGCACCAATTGGCCCACTCGGAAGAGCGGCTCAATGGGGTTTTCAGGGTAAAGCGTCTTTTTCTTGGTGCTGACCGGCGGCAAATCCGGGAATCTTTCCTCCAGTTCCTCCAACAACTGGAGCACGCTGATGGCGAGATTAGCCACCTCCTGCTTTTCCATGATCAGGGTGATGAGGGTGCTGCCGGCGCGCGCTTGGAGGAAAAAAGTGCGCCGGCCCGGCTCCCCAATGGCATCGGCGATGATATGTTGCACCGGGTTCAGATCGTGGGCAAGGCGGGCCATAGGTGACTGGTCTCTCAAGGCTGGGCAGAGGGCGCCGGCTCGGCGGTTTGCGGCGCGTTTTCCGCAACGGGTGTCTCACCGTCGTCACGACGCCATTCAAACTTGGGCAACTCGGCCAAATAGTTGGTGAACAAAACGCTTGGGCGCAGGTCGTGAAAAGCCAGCGCGCTGATGGACGCCGTGGCAATCTGGATGCGCTGGAATAAATCCAGCGGCGTGCCCATAAAGTGTGCCAGCGCTGTGCGGATCACGTCCCCGTGGCTCAGCACCGCCACCAACTGGTTGGGGTGGTTACGCACGATACGCTCCAACGCCCACACGGCGCGCGTCTGAACCTCGTGCAGCGTCTCACCGCCGGGAAAGCGAAAGCTGCTGGGAAAGTGTTGAACACTGTGCCATTCAGGCGTCTTCGCCAGTTCCTTCAAGTCTCCCCCGCGCCACTCGCCGTAATCCACTTCCAGCACGCCCGGCTCCTGGATCACGGGCAACCCCAGCGCATCCGCCAACGGCTGCGCGGTCTCTAGACAACGTTCCAGCGGGCTGGAGTAGATGGCGCTGATGGGCTGGTGGGCCAACTGCTCAGCGAGGCGCACACTCTGGACACGCCCGGTGTCGTTGAGATGCACGCCCGGTGTGCGTCCGGCAAGGCGGTGGGTCCCCACCCAGTCGTTTTCGCCGTGGCGAATGAGCAAAAGGTAGGTTGTGGCGACCTTCATCCTCGGCGCTCACCCTCTCTGTGCTATAATGGCCCAATGGTTGTGGTGCGACGCTTGGAGCACAACCGGCTGCCGAATCCGGCTCCACTCGTGTCTAACGATAGCACATCTGCACACCAGCCGGAAGTGGCACATCTTACCGTCCCGCTGCCCCACGCACCCGGCCCATTTACTGTGTGCAAGCAGACGTCGCATCATGCGCGGGCCATCCGGCACAGTGTAGTATAAGCATAGCGGCAGG
>CAKZVN010000178.1 GCA_937922105.1 uncultured Litorilinea sp. | reverse complement strand
TGCCCAAATCCGGCCTACCCAGCTCGCGCGCCGGCGCCACCGTAGACTGGGCGATCACATCCGCCAGCGGCACGCCGATGTTGAGAATCTTGTTCATGGTCGTCTGCATGTCCACCACCACGCCATGCACGTTGCGCGTATGCAGATCGGTGCTGATGGAATCGGGGACAAAGCCGTTCTGAATCGCGGGGACCGCGTTGCGGAACCAGAAGCTCCCCGCGCCGTGCCCCACGTCGAAGATGACCCCACGGGCACGCGCCTCATGTAAAAACGCATTGGGCTTGCCCTGCTCGTCCAAGACCGGAAACTGTTGGGCAAAGACATGCGTGTGAATGTCGCCCGGTCGCATCTTCTCCAGAATCAACTCTTGGTAGCTGCGCTCGGGCGGGCGCGGCCAAAAATCCACCATCACCGGCTTGTGACAGAGATTGCCCGCGGCAATGGCCCGATCCACCGACGCCCACGGCGGGTGTAGATCGTCGAAGGGCAGTTCGGTCCAGTAGTGCGCGGTCTTGATGCCGACGCAGATGTCGGAATGAGCCAACACCATCTCCGCAGCCGCCTCCGGGTCCATGGTGTTGATGTCCTGCTCGAAAGGACCGATCATCCCCAAGTTGACGATGTTGACGTATGCCAGGATGCGCGTCTCCGCCAGGTCAATCACCGTGCGTTTAAAGTGCAGAAAATGCTTGGCCCCGGCGGTCCCGGTATCCACCATGGTGGTCACACCGGAGCGGAAGCTGTGCGAGTCTGCCATCACGCTCAAGCCTTCCGGTTCACGGGTGTGGTAAACATGCACATGCATATCAATGATGCCGGGCGTCACATAGTGCCCGCGCACATCCACCACTTGCTTCGCCAGCGCCGGGTTGATCTCCGGCGCCACCGCCGCAATCTTGCCGCCGGCAATCGCCACATCGTACTTGCCGTCCAGGTGATTCAGCGGGTCAATGGTGTGACCGTGCTTCAAGAGGAGATCATAGACCGCAGATTCATGCGGTTCGCTGCTCATGCCCGAGTCCTCTAGGAGATAACTAGGAGATAACGAGTTGGGATGACCTAGGGCTTACGACCAACCTGGAAGCTCGGAACTTCCAGATTAGTCTTAAACGACCCACAGATGCAGACAACTTACCCCTTCTGCAGCGCACGCTGTAAAAGGCCGACGCCATAAAACTCATACGACGCCGCGCGATCGGGCACATCCACCACGTGCACGGTGAAGCGCGCCGGCAACCCGTTCTCCGGGCAATGCTCGCGGAAATAGCCCGCGTAAGCGCGGCGATACGCGGTGCGCAGGCGCTCCCACTCGGCAGCGTACCCCTCCGGGTCCACCAATGGATGGGGCGACTTGGGCTGGCAGCCGAATGCGTGAATCTCGATAAAGTCCACGTCAGCCAACTTGTCGCAGATGCCTGCATCGCGCAGCCACTTTTCCCAGCATTGAAAGACCAGGGGAATCTCCCGATCCGGGTCCATGGTGACCAGCTCGTCCAACCCCAACACGCCTTTGGCTGAATAACCGCCGGTCAGACCGGAAAAATAGATCTTCAGATCGCCGTCGGGCTGTAGCTCAGTGACCAGCGCCGACAGCACGGGGTCGTCCCCCTCATAATAATAGGTCAACTTGCCGCGTTGCTTGACCTTGAACGCCATGTCAGCCTCCTATGGGTGGGCAATGGTGTGATTGTGGTGAGACTGCGCGACAAACGCAAAGCAACTCTTTCCGGGTCACACAGCCCGTTGATGGGCCGCGCAAACAGCGTGGATGCTGCGCCGCTCATGAGGTCACGGCGGTGGGTAGAGGGGTCACCCCGGTGGCAAACCAGGGTGACCTGGCTATGGACGCGTATTATACCCGCTTTTGTTGCTGTGCCAAATGCCGTTTTCGACAAAGCGCGCGACAGGTTTCGTGTGGCGAAACCCGTCGCGCCCTGCCGGCATCATGACGCCTCAACCGTGGTACCGGCGTAACGAGAGACTGCATCCAAATCCAACGTGACGCCCAACCCCGGTGTGTCGGGAATCGCCAGCATCCCCTCTTCGTCCAATTGCCAACCGCCCACCGTCAGTTCGTCAATATAGGGTGAACCGGTGATATACTCCACAAACTCGGTGGCAGGAAAGGCGGACGCCAGATGCAAGTCTGCCGCCAGACCGAGCGCAGTGTTCCAGCCGTGGGGAATCAAGCGCACGCCGTTCTCCTGGGCCATCCAGCCGATGCGCCGTTCCTCGCTGATGCCGCCCACCTTCGTCACGTCGGGCTGCACAATGTCGAAGGCGCCGGCTTGGAGCCAGGGCTGGAACGACTGCCGCCGGGTCAAGACTTCGCCACCGGCAATGGGCAGGGGCGCGGCGCGGCGCAGTTGCACATAATCCTCCAGCGCATCGGGCGACAGTGGTTCCTCGAACCAGTACACGTCGTAATCCGCCAGCATCGCGGCGGTGCGCATGGCCCATTTATAGCCGTTGGTCCAGTAGGCGTCGCTGCCGCCGGCATCCACCATCAGCCAGGCATCGTCCCCCACCGCCTCGCGCGCCGCAGCCACAATCGCCTCATCCAGCGCATGGCTCACGCGACCGAACGGCCCCCAGCCCATCTTAAAAGCACGGAACCCCTGCGCCTTGACGCGCTGCAAGTGATCGCGCAGCGGCTCGGGTTGGTCCATGAGCAAGGACGCATAGGGGCGCACTCGCTCGCGATAGCGCCCGCCCAGCAGCCGCCCCACCGGCTGCCCCGTCGCCTGCCCCAAAATGTCCCACAGCGCAATATCAATCCCGCTGATGGTATGGGTGATGGCGCCACCGCGCCCCAACCAAAACATATGCTGGTGCAGCTTCTCGCTCACCCGCTCCGGCTCCAGCGCATTCTCGCCCGCATAGAGCGGAGCCAGCACATTCAACGCGGCCTTGACCAGGCCGTCGTTGGTGAAGACGCTGCCCCAGCCCGTCAGCCCGGCATCGGTGCGTACCGCAACCAGGGTGTGCACACAATCGTCCGGGCGAATCTCGTTGCTCCAGCCGCCTTCGGGGGTCAACCCGCGCAGACCGTAGGCATCAATCCTTGTGATCTTCATCCTCGCTCGTCCTTTGCTTTTGGAACGTTGACAGCAATCAATCGTGCCCGGTACACATTCGCGTCCGCCACCATCTCGGCAGTTCGGAGCATCCGGGATGGTGATTCCACCTGCGTACCGCCGCACCTTCGGACAGGAACCTAATCAATCAACCGGCTTGGTCCGTCGCCACGCCGTGGGGCGCGTGATAGGGCCACGGCCCACTGCGCGCCCACAAGTCCGCCACGCTCAGCCCAGCCAGCTGGGCCATCAACTCCGCCTTGCGCGCGGCAGGCCAGTTGAGAATCTCGCGAATGCGATCGCAGATATAATCACCCTCGGCCTCGCTGAGGTTGAAGGGGTCGAGCAAGAAGTATCCTTCCTCCACGTGATGGCCGCGCGTCTTGATGGTCGGGTCGCCCTCCGCCAGCGCCACCGAGAGCGCCATTGCGTTCAGCCCTGCCTGCACCGGGTCCACCGTCACTTTGGCGCGCATGATGGGATAAGGGTCCGGCTCAGGCCACAGTGCCTCGGCAACCAGACCGGGAATGCCGGTCAGGCGCGCCACCATGCGCTGCACCAGCCGCTGCTCGGCCTCCTGTCCGGCGCGATAGCCGCCGCGTTCCCACTCCTCCAGCGCGGCAATTACGCCGAAGATGCCCTCCTTGCCGATCTTCATGCCGCGGCCGATGCCGCGATTTTGGGCATAAGACGCCCGGATCAACTCCATGCGCCCCGCCATGATACCGGATGTCGGGCCACGAAAATGTTTATGCCCGCTGGCGATCACCAAATCAGCCCCGGCGCCGATCACCTCGCCCAGCTTATGTTCCTCCGCCGCCATGTCCACAATCACCGGCACACCATGGGCGTGGGCCGTCTCCACAAAGGCCTGGAGCGGCACATAGCCGTACTGGGTGGTGTGATGGGAGATCACAAAGAGCGCCGCCGCGGTGCGCTCGTTGAAGGCGGCATCCAACAAACTGCGCGCCGTGTTGTTGACCGTGCCCACCAGGCGCACCGTCGCGCCCGCCAGGCGGATACCCTGGGTCACCGGCGCGCCGTAGTCCACGGCGTGGCCCATCTGCAAGATGACTTCATTCTTCATGCCGGTCGTGTCGGGCAGCTGGGCAATGCGCCCCGGATCACTCCCCGCCATACATGCCGCAACCGCAATGGTGATCCCCGCTGCGGCACAGGAGGTGACGAACCCGGCCTCGGCCCCGGTCACGCGCGCAATCACCGCCGACGCGCGACCGTGGAGTTCGTTCATCTCGAAAAAACGACCGCCCACGTCCGCCATCAACGCCTGCGCCGCGGGCAAAATCGCCGACTGCCCATAAGCCGTAAGTGTGCCGCTGGCGTTGATCACCCGGCGCAGATGATACTCTTCATACACATCGCGGGAGAGGGGCGCAGAAGGAACGCCCTGGTGGCGGGCCTCATGCATGACAGGATGTCCTTTCCAGGAGGTATAGCGAACGCCGCGCTGGACATAGCATAGCCCACTCTGCCGCCGCATGCCAAGCGTTTCATGGACGTGAGAAGATTCATAACCTTGAAACGCGGTTTGACAGCCACGAAACAGCGTGGTACAGTGGCGCAGCCAAAGGGTTGACCCGGCAGCCGATCTGCCACCCTCGGTCAGCCGGTTCGGATGTCAAGGATACGCGCCAACAACTGCTCGCACACAGAACGTTGTACCCAAACCCAATTCCCACACCGGACGGATCCAGCGCTTGACTTTGCGTTCGTCTACCAACCCGGTCTGTTTGTGTGACGGTTGTCGCGGTCACACGGCAGTTAGTTCGTTCAGTTTGTTGTAGTTTCCGTCGTTCCTGTCCACAAGGTCAAAGGAGAAGGTCCATGCAGCGGAAGAACATCACGCGCCGCAAGTTTTTGCAGGGCGTGGCAGTCACCGGCTTAGGCGCGCTGGGTGTGCAGATGATGGCAGCCTGTGCTGCGCCTGCCCCGGCGGGCGGCGGTGCGGCCCCAGCCACCGGCGCGTCCGGCGCGCCTGCCCCCACCGATGTCGTTTTGCGCGTTCAGGCTGCGCCGGAAGCCGGTCAATCGGTCATGCCCCGCATCTTGGGTGAGCGCTTCCAGGCCGACACCGGCATCCAGGTCGTCATCGAAGAAACCATCTACGGTGAAATCGAAACCAAGACCCAGACCGGCTTCATCTCCAACACCCTGCAAGATCTCGTGTACGGTCACCACCGCTGGCTGTTCATCAACTTCCTCAAGGGCATCTATCTGGAGATTGACGACCTGCTCGCCACCGACCCGCCCGCCGACTACGACGACATCTACCCCTCGGTCATGGCAGGCAACTCGCTGGACGGCAAGAACTTCAGCTTCCCCGGCGTGGTGCACCCCGGCGGCAACATCGCCGTCGCCTACAACATCACCATGTTGGAAGAGAAGGGCCTGCCCCTTCCCGCCGACGGCTGGACCATCGCCGACTGGGCCGACCTGGCTCGCGCCGCGGCTGACCCCAGCGCCGGGATCTTCGGCCTCGGCTTCGACGGCATGAACTCCTTCCACTACTACAGCAACTTCTCCCGCTCGTGGGGCAGCCCGGATTCCATTGACTCCTGGGTCATGAACGGCGAGGGCACCCGCCTGCTCTACGATCAACCGCTGCACGGTGAAATCGCGGCCTGGTATCGCGACCTCCTGGACAATAAGATCGCCCCGCGCCAGTCCGACTACATCGAAAACAGCCCGGGCCGCATCTTTGTCGCGGGCTTCAACGCCACCCACGCCACCACCGCCGGCGGCGTCAACTCCTTCATCAACCAGATCGGCGGCAAGTTCGAGATTGACGCTGCGCTCCTGCCCGTCGGCCCCGAAGGGCGCCAGGGGACCTGCTACTCCGGCAACCAGCACATGATCAACTCCAAGTCGGCCCACATCGAAGAGGCGTGGGAACTGCTCAAGATCTACTCCTCCACCGAAGCCGGCGTCATCATGGTGCTGGACGGCAAGCTCCAGCCCAACGGTCACAAGTCGGCCTGGACGCACCCCGACGTGGTCGCCGTGAACCGCACCTTCGCGCTCATGGACCAACTGCTCACCGCCGGCATCGAGCCGTTCCCCATGCCCAAGAACACCCGCTTCACCGAGGCCAACAACGTCTTCCTCAACGAGATCAACCTCATCTGGGAAGGCGACACCACCTGGGAAGCCCATGCCGGGACCATCGTGGAAAAGGTCAACGCCGTCCTGGACCTGCCGCGCCCCGAGTAAGCGCTGTCGCGACTTCTTCGTCTGGACCGCGAGCCGTTCCCAGCCGGGAGCGGCTCGCGCTTTTTCCGGCGCTCTACCCTCCTGGAAGCTGCGAACTTCCAGGAGGGTGTGGCTGCGAGTCCCATGAGATCGTAAGCCGCGTCGCTTGACAGCCTCTTGTATACTAATAGAGACAGGACGAGGGTCTTCACAACCACTGCGTGACACGAAACTGCATGGTGCGTGCTTGACCACTCCCCTCGCCTGATGCGGTCAAGCAGGACCACAAGCCGAAAGGAACCTCTCATGGCCTTTACCCTGCAACTGGGGCAACAGCCCCCCGACTTCCGCCTGCCTGCCACCGACGGCAAGACCTATTCCTTGGCCGACTTTGCCGACGCCAAAGTCCTGGTCATCTTCTTCACCTGTAACCACTGTCCCTATGTGCTCGGCTCCGACGAAGTCACCCGCCAGACGGCCCTGAAATACGCGCCGCACGGCGTGCGCTTTGTCGCCATCAACTCCAACAGCGTCAACACCAAGCCCGAAGACTCCTTCGAGCACATGGTCGAGCGCATGAAGACCCACCAATTCCCGTGGGTCTATTGCCGCGACGACTCCCAGGAAGTCGCCTTGGCCTACGGCGCGCTGCGCACGCCCCACTTCTACGTCTTCGACCAAGAGCGCAAACTGGTCTATACCGGGCGCGGCGTAGACAGCCCCAAAGACGTCAGCATGATGACGGTCAACGACCTGGACAATGCCCTCGCCGAAGTCGTGGCGGGCAAACCGGTCTCCGTTCCCTTAACCAACCCCATCGGCTGCAACGTCAAGTGGGACGGCAAGGACGCGCACTGGATGCCCGCCGAGGCGTGCGACCTGGTGTTGCCCGGCATGCCCGCACGGTAGGCCCCGCAACCCACCCGCCCCATTTTCCATTCACGGCCCGTTCATAGGATAATGGAAAGGACCGGACGCCGCTTGCCGGTGTCCGGTCCTTTTGGTTTCACCCCTCCGCACGACGAC
>CAKZVN010000177.1 GCA_937922105.1 uncultured Litorilinea sp. | reverse complement strand
GCCTAATCGCCAGCGCTACCATCATCCTCCCCGCACCGGGCATTGCGGTGGTGATCGCCATGAGCACCGCGTTGGACCCGGTGCTGTTGGGGATTGTTGCCGGAATCGGCAGCGCCTTCGGCGAGTTGTCCGGCTATGTCGCGGGCGCCAGCGGTCGTGCCCTCGTCCCCGAAGACAAGCGCCCTCACTTCGAGCGCCTACATCGCCTCACCGACCGCTACGGCGCGATCCTCTTGCTCCTCTTGGCTGCGATTCCCTTCCCGCTCTTCGACTTTGCCGGCATCATCGCGGGCATCTTGCGTATTCGCGTCTTCACCTTTGTCAGCATGGTTGCGGTGGGCAAGAGCATCAAGTATGTGATCATGATCTTGCTCGGCGCGGGCACTCTGAACTTCCTGCAGGAAACGTTCGGGATCTTCTTCGGCGGCAATTGAGTGGTTTGATCGCCAAGTAGAGAAGATGGTCATGCTGAGCGCAGCTGCCCGCCCTGAGCACAGTGAAGGGAAGCATCCCCCTCTGGTGGTCTATCGAGATTCTTCGTCGCTGCGCTCCTCAGAATGACGGCTACTTAGCGAGCAGACCACTTAGCGATTAGACCCTTGAGTCAGCGGCAGCCGAACCTGCCCGGAACAATTGCCGCGGCGGATGCGTCAGTTGAGTGGTGCATAGACGCGCAGGCGCTTGCCGCTTGCGTATCACCCGTGCCTGCCCCCGTTGTCTTGGTGGGGCTATTCGTTCCGCAGCACCTACAGCAACCAAGTGGAGAAGGAGCCGAAGATGGTCGGACGCATCCGTCGCTTGATGCACAACCGTTGGTCGCTCATTGGCGTGACGACCCTACTCCTGCTGGGCCTAGTCGTCGCTCCTTTCTTACCCGTCTATAGCAGCCCACCTGTGAGAACACACATGGCGATCCCGATCCCCGGCTCCTCCGGCGATGTTTGGACCGACGACCGCGACGGTGACTCCGGCAGGGGCGGTCTCCCCATCTTCCTCAGCGAGGGGGGGCAAGCGCTCCAACCGGTGGAGACAGTCCCGCTCGCCCCGGCTACGCCACTGGATGAGGCTGCGCTCCAACCCATCCTGGACCGACTGCCGCCCCTGGTTACCGACAGCGCCGACGTGCAGGAGTTCCGCCTGCCCGAAGACTCTTTGCCCGCGCCGCGCACCGGTGACATTATCCCGACCCTCTTCCCGCCGGAGGAGACGCTTGAAGTGTCCGAAGCGCCGGTTGCCGGGCCGCTGGAGGTGCTGCGCTTTTCGCCCGAAGGCGAAATCCCCCTTGCGCCCTTTCTCAGCGTGACCTTCAACCAGCCCATGATCCCGCTGGCGACGGTGGAGCAACTGACCGCGCAGGAGGTGCCGGTACGCATCACGCCCGCGCTGCCGGGCATTTGGCGCTGGGTGGGCACGCGCACGCTCACCTTTGAGTATGCCGGGGGGGAGCACGAACGCTTCCCCATGGCGACCGTCTTTAGCGTTGAAGTCCCTGCCGGGACGCGCGCCGTCACCGGCGCGGAACTGACGCGCGCGGTGACGTGGACCTTCTCCACGCCCGCGCCCAAGTTGACGTCGTACAGCCCCAGTTACGGCCCGCAGTCGCGCACGCCCTTGCTCTTTGCCGCCTTCGACCAGCGCATTGACCCTGCGGCAGTCCTGGCGACGATCCGCGTCACCGCGGGCGGGCGCAGCTACCCGCTGCGTCTGGCAACGGACGACGAGATTGCGGCGGACACAGCCGTCGTCGCGCAGAGCAAGCTCGCCGGAGAGGGGCGCTGGCTGGCCTTCCGCAGCGACGAGAGCTTCCCGCCCGATACCACCGTGGTCGTCAACATCGGCCCCGGCACACCCTCCGCCGAGGGGCCGCGTACTACCGAAGTGGTGCAAGCGTTCAGCTTCCAGACCTATGCGCCGCTGCGCATCGAGTTCGCCGGCTGCAGTTGGGGCGGCAGCGAGTGCCCGCCCATGACGCCCTTCGAGATTCGCGTCAACAATCCCCTGGACGCCGACGCCTTCGACGAGAGTTGGTTCAAGATCGAGCCGGAAATCCCCGGTCTGACCATCAACAACTTCGGCTACAGCGTGCAGTTCTCTGGCGCGACCCAGGGGCGCACCACCTATCGCCTCACCGTGGACGCCGCGCTGCGCGACGCCTTCGGCCAAACCCTGGGCGAAAGCAAGCGCTACGAAATCCGCACCGGCGCAGCCGACCGCGTGCTCTACGGCCCCTACAAATCCCTGGTCACCCTCGACCCGGCGGCGGGCAAGCCGACCTTTTCCGTCTACTCGGTCAACTTTGAGCGGCTGCGTGTGCGCGCCTATGCCGTCACGCCGGAAGACTGGCCTGCCTACCTGGAGTTCCTCAACGAGCGCTGGCGCCAGACCCCGCCTCCGCCGCCAGGCCGCGAAGTGCTCTCCAGCATCGTGCGGCTGGATGCCCAAGCGGACACCTTGACCGAGACCGCGATCGATCTCTCCTCGGCTGCTGCCAAAGCCACGGGCCATCTGGTCGTCATCGTGGACTTCCCGCCCAATCCGCTGCGCGGCAACCAGCGCGACTACAACCAGGTCATCGCCTGGGTCCAGATGACGAGCATTGGCCTAGACGCCATCAGCGACGCCGAGGAGTTGCTGGCTTGGACTACCAACCTGGCGGACGGCGCGCCGTTGTTCGACGTGGAAGTCTACTTGCTGGGCACGCCGCGCGTAGCCCGCACCGACAGCGAAGGCGTTGCGCGGCTCTCCTTGCCCGACACCGTCGCGCCGCTGCTGGTGGCACGCCGCGGCACAGAGACCGCCATCCTCCCGCGCAGCGACTACGCCTGGTATGGCGACGGCTGGGCGCGCAACCGCTTGATGGACGAGGTGCGCTGGTTTGTCTTCGACGACCGCGCGCTCTATCGCCCCGGTGAGGACGTGCATGTCAAAGGGTGGCTGCGTCGCGTCGGCGCGGGCAAAGGCGGCGATGTTGCGCTGCTTGCCGGCGCCACCTCGGTCAGCTATGCGGTCATGGACCCGCGCTACAACCTGCTGGTGCAAGGCTCCACCGACGTCAACAGCCTGGGCGGCTTCGATTTCTCCTTCACGCTGCCCACCAACGCCAACTTGGGCTACGCGTCCATCCAACTGAGCGTCAACTGGAGCGGCGCGGGCGCGCCCGTGGGCATGACTTCCTATCAGCATTCGTTCCAGATTCAGGAATTCCGCCGTCCCGAGTTCGAGGTGCGGGCGCGCACCGAGGAGAAAGGCCCCTTCTTTGCCGGGGGTAGCGCGGTGGTGGCAGCGACAGCCTCCTACTTCGCGGGTGGTCCGCTGCCCAACGCCGATACGCGCTGGAGCGTGACCGCGTCGCCGGGCAGCTATTCACCCCCCAACTGGCCCGACTTCATCTTTGGAACATGGACGCCCTGGTGGGTCTACCGCGGGCCGTCCGGCGAAAGCGGCATGACCGTCACCTATGAAGGCCGCACCGACCCGTCCGGCACGCACTATTTGCGCATGGACTTCGGCACACCCGACCAACCACAGCCCTACAGCGTCCGCGCCGAGGCGGTGGTCATGGACGTCAATCGCCAGGCCTTCGCATCCAGCACGAGCCTGCTGGTCCATCCTGCCGACCTCTATGTGGGCATTGCCGCTGCGCGCACCTTTGTCCAGCGTGGCGAGCCGCTGGAAATCCGTGCCATTGTCACCGATCTGGACGGCAATGCGGTGGAGGATCGCCCCATCCGGCTGCGCGCCGTGCGCCTGCAATGGAAGGTCACCCGCGGCGTCTGGAACCAAGAGGAAGTGGACCCGCAAGAGTGCACGGTCGGTTCGCTCCTAGAGCCGGTGAGTTGCACCTTCAACACCGACATCGGCGGGACCTATCGCATCCGCGCAGAGATCACCGATGGCATGGGCCGCGTGAACCGCAGCGAGTTCACACGCTGGGTCAGCGGCGGCAAGCAACCGGTGCAGCGCAGCGTTGAGTTGGAGGAAGTCACCCTCATCCCCGACCGCGAGTTCTACCAGCCCGGCGAGATTGCAGAGGTCCTGGTACAGTCGCCCTTCGTCCCGGCCCAGGGCTTGGCGACGCTCAACCGTGCCGGCATCGTCACCAGCCTGCGCTTTACCATGACCGAGTCCAGTTACACGCTGCGCCTGCCCATCGAGGAAGCCTATCTCCCCGACATCACGCTCAACGTGGAACTGGTGGGCGCGGCCCCGCGCACCGACGACCAGGGCGAACCGTTGCCGGAGCTTCCGGTGCGCCCGGCCTATGCCGCGGGCGAGATCACGCTCAATGTGCCGCCCCTGCGCCGCACCTTAGCCGTCGAAGCGACGCTCGCCGACCGTGAGCTGATGCCCGGCGGTGAGACAACCCTAGACCTTGTCGTGCTGGACGCCGCAGGACAACCTGTCCAAGACGCCGAATTGGCGGTGGTCATCGTGGACGAAGCGGTGCTGGCGCTCACCGGCTATCAGATGGCGGACCCAGTGGCGACCTTTTACCGGTCACGCGGCAGCGGTATCAACACGGTACGCGGTCGCGCTTCGCTCATCCTTGCCGACCCGGCTGCGCTTGCCAAGGACTTAGCCGACGGCATGGTTGCCGAGCAAGCCCTGCGTAGCCCCATGCCCACCATGGCTGCGCCTGCCGCAGACGCGCCCCCTCCCGGCGCACCGCAAGCCGAGATGGCCTTTGCCCCCGCGATGGCTGACGAAGCCATGTCCGAATCCGAAGGCGGCGCCGCCATCACCGTGCGCACTGACTTCAACCCGCTGGCGGTCTTTGCCCCGGCTGTGCGCACCGACGCCGCCGGCCGCGCCACCGTCGCGGTGCGCGTCCCCGATAACTTGACCCGCTACCGCGTCATGGTCGTCGCCGTGGCAGGCGGTACGCTGTTCGGCGCGACCGAGAGCAACCTCACCGCACGGTTGCCGCTCATGGTGCGCCCGTCGGCCCCGCGCTTCCTCAACTTTGGCGACCGCTTCGAACTGCCCGTGGTGGTGCAGAACCAGACCGCCGAGCCGCTCACCGTGGACGTGGTGGTCAACGCCGGGAACCTGCTGCTCACCGATGGGCAGGGCCGCCGCGTCGAAATTCCCGCCAATGATCGCCGCGAGGTGCGCTTCCCCGCCACCACCCTCAACGCCGGGACCGTGCGCTTGCAGATTGCCGCGGTTGCCGGTGAGTATGCCGACGCCGCCACCGTGGACCTGCCCGTCTATACCCCCGCCACCACCGAGGCTTTCGCCGTCTATGGCGTGGTGGATCAGGGCAGCATCGTCCAGCCCATCGCCGCGCTGGAGAACGTCTTCCCGCAGTTCGGCGGACTGGAGATCAGTACCTCCTCCACCGCGCTGCAAGCCCTCACCGACGCCATGCTCTATCTGCTCAGCTATGAGTTCGAGTGCTCAGAGCAGATCGCGTCGCGCATCCTGGGCGTGGCAGCCCTGCGCGATGTGCTGACCGCGTTCCGCGCTGCCGAGATGCCCTCGCCCGCCGAGATCGAAAAGGCCATGACGCGCGACATCGCGCGCCTAGCCGACTTCCAGAACGAGGACGGCGGCTTTGCCGTCTGGACACGCGGCAAGCCCTCCATCCCCTACTACAGCATCCACGTCACCCATGCGCTGGCGCGCGCGCAGCAGAAGGGCTACCCCGTCCCCGCGGAGATGCTCAGCCGCAGCCTTGACCACTTGCGCCGCATCGAAAGCTACTACCCGCAGTGGTACGGTCCGCAGACTCGCCACGCGCTCAGCGCCTATGCGCTCTATGTGCGCGATCTCCTGGGCGATGTAGACACGGCGAAAGCGCGCACTCTGTTGGGCCAATACCCCCTGGAGCAGCAATCGCTGGAGGCAATCGCTTGGCTCTGGCAGGTGCTCAGCGACGACGCCGCGTCCACGGCGGAGTTGGCGCGCATCCGCCGCCACATCGCCAACCGCGTGGTAGAGACGCCCGCCGCGGCTAACTTCACCACCTCCTACGGCGACGACGCCTATCTCATGCTCCATTCCAACCGGCGCACCGACGCGGTGGTGCTGGACGCGCTCATCAACGACCAGCCCGACAGCGACTTGATCCCCAAAGTCGTCAACGGGCTGCTCGCCCACCGCACCCGTGGGCGCTGGGGCAACACCCAGGAGAATGTCTTCGTCCTCCTGGCGATGGACCGCTACTTCAACACCTTCGAGGATGTGACGCCCGACTTTGTGGCTCGCTTCTGGCTGGGCGAGACCTATGCCGGCGAACACGCCTTCCAGGGCCGCACCACCGACACGCGCCAAACCCTGATCCCCATGTCCGTCGTGGTGGACCCGGCGCGCGGCGGCGACGCGCCCCAGGACCTAATCCTCGCCAAGGAAGGCGACGGGCGGCTCTACTATCGCCTGGGGCTACGCTACGCGCCCACCGATCTGGACCTGGACGCGCTGGACATGGGCTTCACCGTGCAGCGCGTCTATGAAGCCGTGGACCGCCCCGACGATGTGCGGCTGGACGAGAACGGCGTCTGGCATATCAAGGCGGGCGCACGCGTGCGCGTCAAGCTCACCCTGGTCGCCAACAACCGCCGCTACCATGTCGCGCTGGTGGACCCGTTGCCCGCGGGCTTGGAGAGCATCAACCCGGCCTTTGCCGTCTCCGAGAGCTTGCCCGCCGACCCCAACGAGCGCACGCGCGGCTGGTGGTGGTGGACCTGGTACGAGCATCAAAACCTGCGCGATGCCCGCGCCGAGGCCTTCACCACGCTGCTATGGGAAGGGGTCTACACCTATTCCTACGTCGCCCGCGCCACCACGCCCGGTGAGTTTGTCGTCCCGCCCGCCCGCGCCGAGGAGATGTACACGCCGGAGGTCTTCGGGCGCCGCAGCAGCGCCCGCGTGATCATCGAATAACGCAGTGCCACAGTCTCGCCACCGTGACAGGGGGCAGCCGATTTGTGACCGGCTGCCC
>CAKZVN010000176.1 GCA_937922105.1 uncultured Litorilinea sp. | reverse complement strand
CGCGCAAATCGGCGGCGTTGACGATGCAGACTTGGCCTGGTTGTAACGCAGCGACGCGCGCGTGGGCGACGTCAGGGCCGCCCACGCGCAGGTCCTCCAGCGTGATGGCGGCAACGTCGGCGGCGCGGATGGTTCCGCCGCTCTTTTCCGCCACCCATTCGCGCAGGTTGGAGGAGCGATAGCCGAAGGCTGCGTCCTGGGCAAAGGGCGTCTGCGCCGCGGGGATCAGCCGGTCGCCCTCGGCGACATAGTGTACATCGCCCACGGTGTAGCGTCCGCCCTCGCGGAAATAGGGGATGAGCAGGGTAGGCGCTGCGCTCCGGCCCAGCCCGGCAGCCAGCGCCTGGACTTCGCCGGGGTAATGGCCGCGCAAAGTGGAATCGCTGCGGCTGACCACGCTCAGAGTCCGGCCCGTGGCAGCGGCTGCCCGTTGCAAGGTCGCGCCGATCTCGTGGTTGAGCGCCTGTGCTTGGGGCAGGGGCAGGCTGCGCGAGTTGGTCAGGATATAGAAGACCGCGCCGGGCACGGCTATCTCTGCGGCCAATTCTTCCTCGCCCCAAGTCGTCAGCACGGGTACGTCATAGACGGTCTGCGTGCCGGTGGGGTCGTCGTCCAGGACCACTAATTTGGGCGCGCCCGCAGCCAAGCGCGCGCGGATGGCTTCCAGCCGCGAGTCGGGCCAAGGCGGCGGCAAGGCGGCAAAGAGCGCGGCTTGCGAGACGGGTGCTTCGTTCATGGCTTCCCCTCCAGCGGGTGTGGCGGCACCAGTAGCAATAGGGTTGTCATGCTGACGAGTCTGCGAGGAAGCAGCCCCTCCTGTGACCGGGAGAGTGCGCTGCGCTCAGCGTGACAAATGAGGCGTGGTGCGCGCATGGGGCACTCCCTCCTTCACTCTGGGGCGGGCCAAGCCACCAGCGGCAGGCCGGTTTCGGCTTCGATGGCGAGCAGGCGGTTGTATTTAGCCAAGCGCTCGGACTGGGTGACCGAGCCGACCTTGATCTGGTCACCTGCCCAGCCGACGGCTAAATCTGCCAACCAGTCGTCTTCGGTTTCGCCGCTGCGTGCCGACACGGTGACGCGCCAGCCGGCGGCGCGCGCCAGACGACACGCCTCGGCAGCCTCGCTGAGCGTGCCGATTTGGTTGACCTTGAGCAGCAAGGCGTCGGCTGCATGCTCGTGGATGGCGCGGCGGATGCGCGCAGGGTTGGTGCAGAGCAGGTCGTCGCCCAGGACCAGCGCGCGCCCGCCGATGGCGGCGCGCAGCGCAGGCCAATGCGCCCAGTCGTCTTCTGCCAAGCCGTCCTCCACGCTGACAATCGGGTAAGTGTCCAGCCAGCCACGGATGCGCTCGATCATCTGCGCCGGGGTGAGCGCGTCACCGTCCAGGTGATAGCGCCCGTCGTGATAGAAATGGGACGCGGCGACGTCAATCGCCAACGCCACCTCATGACCGGGGAGATAGCCCGCGGCGCGGATGGCCGCGACCGCGTCGTCGAGCATAGCCTGGGCGCCGGCAAAGGGTGGGGCGAGTCCGCCCTCGTCCGCGGTGAGGGTCCGCATGGCATAGCGGTCGCGGATCAGGTCGGCCGCGGCCATGAAGACCGCAGCGGTCATGGCGAGCGCTTCGTCCATGCTCTGGGCGGACGCAGCCACCACCAGCACGTCTTGGATGGGCACTTGCCCGCCGGCGTGCTTGCCGCCGCTGAACAAATTAATGGTGGGCCGTGGCAGGCTGCGTAGTGCGGCGTTGGGCGTACCCGCCAGGATGTCGGCAAAGTGTTGGTAGAGCGGAACGTTCCTCTCCGCGGCGACGGCGCGGGCAAAAGCCAGCGACACGGCTAAGACGGCATTGGCGCCCAGGCGCGCCTTGTTGGGCGTGCCGTCCAGCGCAATGAGGGCCTGGTCCAGCGCGGCTTGGTCGGCAAACGCGCGGCCTGCCAGCGCGTCGTGGATGGGGCCGTTGATATGGCCCACCGCGCGGCGACAGCCCAACCCGCGATAGCGTGCGGGGTCGCGATCGCGCAACTCCAGGGCCTCGGCTGCGCCGGTGGACGCACCCGACGGCACCGAGACGGTGGCGCGCGCGCCGCTTGCCAACGTGCAGGTCGCTTGGACGGTGGGGCGGCCGCGACTGTCCAGAATTTCAAGGCCGCGTAGCTGGTGGATGGTGGGCATGAGCGTCTTTTCCGGCTTAACCTTGTGGAGTGGAGGCAGATGGTCGCGGCAGGCGGGCCAACGCCAGCGTACCGCCCAGCATGAGCAGCGCAGCCACGGCAAAACCGGCGACGGGCGCCACAGCAGTCCAGAGGAACCCGACCAGGGTGCTGGAGGCAAACTTGGCGACGCCGTTGACGGTGCCTAAGGTGCCGTATCCCGTCGCCAGCGTTTTGGCGTCAATCAGGCTTGCAGTGACGGTGGATTCCAGGGCCTCTTGCACGGCGATGTACAGCCCGGCAATGAAGAAGATCGCGGCCAACCAGACCAGGCTGTCCACCTGGAGCCAAAAGGCCGCCGCGGTTCCCAGCGCAGTCAATACGCCCAAGCCGTAGCCCGCCAGCAAGACCGGCAGCGCGCCGATGCGGTCGGCCAACGCGCCGATTGGATAGGAGGCCAAAACCTGGACGACGTTGCGCCCGACATAGAGCAGCCCGGCAAGCTGGGCCGCACGCAGCGCGCCGAAGCGCGCGGTCAGCAAGGTGGTCGCGGCCAAGATCAAGAGGCTGTGGGAAAAGTCACCGATGCCGAACAGACCCACCGCTGTCAGGAAGCGCTTGAAGCGCGCCGGTAATTCGCGCAGCGACTTGAAGAAGCGCAGGGCCGGGTTAGGGGCCTGCTCCGGGTCTTGGACCAGCGCCCAGAAGCTCAACGCCGCCAGCACGCCGGGAATTACGCTCAGCCACAGCACCAGGCGAAAGGCAGCGCTTTCATCTTCCCACGCCAACGATTGCGCCCAACCTAATAACGCGACCCCCAGCAGGGGGCCGAAGACTGCGCCCACGGTATCCATCGCTCGATGGAAGCCGAAGGCGCGCCCGCGCGTCGCCGGGGTGACGGCCTGTGTGACGATGGCATCGCGCAAGGGGCCGCGCAGGCCCTTGCCGAACCAGGAGACAAGCCGTCCGATGAGCACCAGGGGCCAGCCGAGCGCAAGCGCGATCAAGACTTGGCCCAGCGGGGTGAGCGCATAGCCGGTGACGACCAGCAGTTTGCGATAGCCTAGGCGGTCGGCGATATGCCCGGCAACCATCTTGGTGAAGCTGGCGACTGCATCGGCGGCGCCCTCGATCAGCCCCAGGAACGCGGCAGGGATGCCCAAGACCGCTAGAAAGCCCGGCAACAGCACTGTGGTGGTTTCATAGCAGAAGTCGCCCAGCGCAGAGGTAATCCCCGCGCCGAGAACGGTGCGGTTGGCCCAGGTGGGCGGCGCGACGCGATGGAGTTGGGTGTCCATGATGAGGTTCCTTATCCCTTGTGTTGGGGCCCCAAGCGGCAGTTGGGCTGGGTGAGGACGGACGGATTGACAATGTGCGCGGGCAACTTACCGCGCAGGGCTTGGGCGACTTGGGTTGCCGCGGTCTCGGTGAGTTGTATGATGGCGGCTTCGGAATAGAACGCGGCGTGGGGCGTGACCAGGACATTGTCCAGGTGGAGCAAGGGATGGTCCGCGGGGGGTGGTTCCTGGGCTAGCACATCCAGCGCGGCGCCGGCGATGCTTCCCGCGGTCAGCGCGGCTACGAGTGCGGCTTCGTCTATCAAGGCGCCGCGCGCGGTGTTGATTAGATAGGCGGTGGGCTTCATGACCGCCAGCGCAGCTGCGTTGATGAGACCGCGCGTCTCCGGCGTCAAGGGCGCGTGGAGCGATACATAGTCGGCGGCAGCCAGGAGTTCATGCAGGTCGTTGGTGGCGCGACCCCAGGGGGCAAGCGCATCCGCGGCTAGCCGCGGGGTATAGGCGATGAGATTCAGCCCGATGCCGCGTGCCTTGCTTGCCAGGGTACGCGCAATCGCGCCATAGCCCACCAGCCCCAACGTTTGGCCGCGCAAGCGGGGTATACCGCGGCCCATCTGGGGATTCCAGACGCCGCGGCGGGTGGCTTGTATAAAAGGGACGATCCGCCGCGCACAGGCGAGGAGCAAAGCCAGCGCGTGGTCGGCGACTTCTTCCTGGCAGAAGTCGGGTACGTTGGCCACGACGATGCCTTGCTGCGTGGCATAGTCCACAGGGATGTTGTCCAGCCCGATGCCATACCGACAGACAATGCGGCAGCCGGGCGCGGCATCCAGCGCGGCGGTGGGCAGCGGCTTCCAGCAACAGAGGATGGCGTCTACGCCCGCGGCGAGCGCGGTCAACTCGGCGGCGTCGCCCCGTTGTGCCACGACCAACTCCGCGCCGGCTGCGGCGAGGATGGCGCGTTCGCGGTCGAGAGTGGGCCAGGCGTAGTCTGTGATGAGGACACGATAGCGGCTCATAAGCAACCCGGTGCAGAGCAGCGCTTGGGTGGGCGCAAACACTGTGGGCCATTGTACACCCGGGACGCAGCGCGGGCGAATAGGCGGGGCAGTGTGCGCGATTTAGGGGATAAGCGGCTCGCCCGGCGCGGCAAAGAGATCGGGCGGCGCGCTGTCGGGGACGAGGATACGCAGCGCGCGCGGGCAGAGGGTGGCGGTGAAGGGGGTATCGCCCGCGGGTTCGCCGTCCAGGTGATAGGCCATGCGCGGTTCGGTGGTGATGTGGACGCGACGACAGGGCAACACTGTGACGTCGCGGTTGCGGACGTGATCCTCGCGGCTGATCTCCAGACCATAGCTGAGCGCGCGCGGCCAATGGTTGCCGCGAAAGAGCCATAGCTCAAAGAGACCGTCGTCTAACACGGCGCGGCGGTTGAGGCGCAGTTCACCGCCCAGCCACATGCGGCAATTGGAGATATTCGCCAGTAAGAATTGGCCCTCGATCCGGCGGTCGTCCACGGTGACGGTGGCGCGCACGCCGTTAAACTGGGGCAGGAAGAAGAGGGCGCGCGCCAGGTAACCGGCAGGCCCCAGGCGTTTGAACCAGCGCGGGCGCGGCTCGATCTGCTTGACTACAAAGCCGTCCAGCCCGGTGCCGGCCCAGAGCAGCCAATGGCGGGAGAGATTGCCATCTTCGACGCGACCTACATCCATCGCGCGCACGGTGCCGCGCACCAGCGCTGCGCTCACGTCCAACAAGTAGTCGGGGTGCAAGACATTGGGGCGCGGCAACCCCAATTCTTTGGTGAAGGAGTTGCCGGTTCCCACCGGCAAGGGAGCCAGCACTGTGGCGGTGTTGACCAGGCTGTTGGCGACTTCGTTGAGCGTGCCGTCGCCGCCCGCGGCTAAGACCAGCCCGTGACCCTCAGCGACCGCCGCGGCTGCCAACTTGGTGGCATGACCGGTGTACTCGGTGGAGGCAAGCCGGACCTCCCAGCCGCGATCGGCCCAGTAGGCCGCCACGCGCTCCACCACTGCGCGCCACTCCCAATAGCCCGCCATGGGGTTGAAGATCAGGGTCGCGCGGCGGTCGGGTGAGGTGGACAAGGGCGACGAGGATAGGGAGGAGGATACCGTCATAGCGGCGAGGTCAGGGCGTATCAGGTAGGGTGACGACCACGCGACCGGCCTGCCGGCCCTGGAGGGTGCGTTCGATGTGGTCGGGCAGGCCGGCTAAGTCGGTCACGGTGACGAGGGTGTCGGGCAACTCGATACGCCACGGCCCGGCGAGCTTTTGCCACAAGGCGCGGCGCGTCTCCAAGCTGCAATTGGCGGCGTCAATCCCCAGCAAACTCACCCCGCGCAGGATGAAAGGGTAGACGGTGAGGGCCAGTTCGGGTGAAGCGGCGTTGCCGCAGGCGGCGACCAATCCGTTGGCGCGCGTGGACTTGATCACCCCAGCCAAGATCGGCCCGCCCACGGTGTCTAGCGCGGCGGCCCAGCGTTGGCTCAAGAGCGCTTTGTGCGCGTCGCGCGTGAGGTCGTCGCGGGCGATGATCGCCGCCGCGCCCAGGTCGCGGAAGAGCGGCGCCAACTCCGGTTTGCCGGTGGCGGCGACGACGTGATAGCCGAGTTTGGCGAGCAAGGCAATGGCAAGTGTGCCCACGCCGCCCGACGCGCCGGTCACCAACACTTCGCCGGCGGCGGGCGTCAACCCGGCGGCGTGGAGCTTTTCCAGCGCGAGCGCGGCGGTAAAGCCTGCGGTCCCCAAAAGCATGGCTTGAAACGGGTCCAGCGTGCGCGGTAGAGGCACCGCCCACCCGGCGGGCACACGGATGTAGCGACCGTAGCCGCCGGGCGTGTTCATACCCAGGTCATAGCCGCTGACGATCACGGCGTCGCCGGGCTGCCAGGCGGGGTCGCGGCTCTCCGCTACGGTTCCCACCGCGTCGATGCCGGGGGTATGCGGGTAATGGCGCGTGACGCCGCGGTTGCCGTTGGCAGAGAGCGCGTCTTTGTAGTTGAGCGAGGAGTAGTCGACGCGCACCAGCAGGTCGCCGGGCGGGAGGTCGTCCAGGTTGCGCGTCTCTAGGCGGCGGGTGATGTGACCGTCGGCGGCGTGAATGACGAGTGCAGGAAAGGTGGTGGGTGGCATGGGCCTATGTTTCACGGGCAGGGGCAGCCGCGTCGCCCCCGCAAGGATTCGCAATGCCCACCATCATACGAGAAAGGCTATAGATTGCCAATCGGGGTTTGCGCTGTAGCGGTGCTTCTCAAGAGCCCTAGTCCAGCGTCATGCTGAGGCGTCTGCGCCGAAGAATCCCGATACCTCCCCGAGGGATGCTTCGGCTTCGCCTCAGCACGACGCCGGCGTGCCGGCTGTGCAGACACGACCTAGAGGCCGAGCAGTTCCTCCACGACTACGGCGACGCCGTCGTCGTTGTTGGAGAGGGTGATGCGGTTGGCGACCGCCTTGAGTTGGGGAATGGCGTTGTCCATGGCAACGCCCACACCTGCTTCTTGGATCATTTCCAGGTCGTTGGTGTCGTCGCCGAAAGCCATGAACTCCTGCAAGTCCAGCCCATAGTGCTGGGCAACGACCGCCAAGCCCGCGGCTTTGCTCACGCCCGCGGGCATGATCTGGGCCAAGTTATACTTCTCGCTGGCGAGCAGGCGCATATGGCTGGGCAGCGGCGGCATGTCGTCCAGCACGCGGCGATAGCGGTCCAGGGGAAGGTAAATTTTGGCTGCGGCGCGATGTGCCACGGTGCGGATGTCGTCCACCACGACCGTGTCCTCACGCGGGGTGGTCTGGAGGTCGCCGCGGACGAAAAAGGCGCGGTCGTTGCTTTCCAGGCCTACCCACGAGCCGGGCTGGCGCACAGTGTACTCGGCCAAAAAAGTCGCCACATCGTCGGCGGGAATCTCGGCACGGAAGAGGACCTTGCGCTCCGGCCCACCGTTGCGACGATCGAAGACGATGCCCCCGTTGTAGCAAACCCAGGGAAAGGCATGGAGCATGGGCGGGATCTCCGCAGTTGCGCGCGGGGAGCGCCCGGTGGCGATGACGATATGTCGGCCCAGGTCGGCCCACGCTTGCAGACGCTCGAGGGTGCGCGGGGAGATGGTCTGGTCGCTGCGGACGAGGGTGTCGTCCAGGTCAAGGGCAAGCGCGGCAATCGTCATCATCTTCTCCACTCTGTTGTCTCCAGCCGTCACATCCGGCACGCCTTGTGGCGCATCGGCGCCTATCGAGTGTACATCAACTCCAGGCTGGAGCGTAATTGGCGCGGGTTAAGGCGACGTTACCGGGCGATTCGCGTTGTGTTAACGCTGCGCCGATGACGACCAAGCGATCAGACCGGTTAGCCGCAGGGGTAGAAGTACGCGTCCAGTGTGGGGAAGAGCGTGTCTAGCAGCAATTTGTCCAGCCCGTAGGCGCGCACGTCGGGGTAGGTGGCGCGCAGGGAGGTGGTGTCGCGCACGCCGAGCACGAGCAACAGGAGGGCGTCGGCGGGCAGTTCGCAGTCGCAGCTCTCGTCGGGCGCAAGCTCCTCGACGCCGGCGACGCGGCCCGCCTCGATCTGGAGGGCAAAGCCGGAGCTATAGCTGCTGATGCGCAGACGCTGCGTATGATGGCAGAAGACCGATTGTGCCAGGCGCTGGTTGAGGACCGGCAGGAGGGCGCGCAGCAGGGCGGGGAGGTCGGGGCAGGCGACTTGCCAGCCGTAGGGCGTGAGGTCGCGCCCGCCCAGGGCGCGCGCGACGCGCATGACCCCGTGACCGGCGGGTAACTCGAAGCGCAGCGACGGGCGCTCGGTCAGTTCGGCGTTAGCGCGCAAGAACGCCAACAGTGCCAGCGTTGCCTCCAACGGCATGCGCGAGGCTTCGTCCACGACTAGGTCGTCGCCGAAGTAGAAATCGGGCAGGCGTGCATAGCCGGCGACTGCGCCCTGCGGGTCACAGACGATCCAGGTGCGATGCCGGGTGACGTGGCGCTCCGGTTGCGGGCCGAGGAGATAGCCCCAGAGCGCGCGGCTGCGTAGGACGGAAAGGCCGAGATCGCGGTCGTTGTCGTCATACAGTGTTGCCAGGGTCTCCAGGTCGTTCAGCGTGGCGGAGCGGATGGTGTAACCCGCCGAGTCTAGGGTGGGGATATCGCGCAGTTCCAGGCGCAGACCGCCGCCCAGGGGGACGCCGTAGGTATAACCGAAGCGCCGGTAGAAATTGGGGATGCCCGAAATCCATGAGAGGAGACAACCGCGCTGGACCAGGCGCTCGTTGTACGCCGCGACTTGGGTACGGATCAGGCCGCGGCGGCGATAGGCGGGGGCGGTGGTGACAATTTCCATCTGGGCGGCGGGAAAGGTGACCGACTCCAGGCGACAGGTCCACGGAATGAGACAGAGACTGGAGACCACTTGTCCGTCGGGCGATTCCACGAAGAATTGGTCGGCGGGTTCCATGCCGGGATAACGCGCCAGCATGTGCGCGTGCAGCGGCGCGACTTCGGGGATATGGACTTGACCGCTCAGCGCGGCGATCTTTGCCACGTCTTGGTCATCGCGCACAGTGCGTATGGTAAAGCCGTCGGGAAGCGGACGGGTGAGCGGCGGTTGGTGGGTGTAGCGCATGGGTCAGTGCCTTGAGTGGTCAAGAGTAGGGCAATCTCGAGTTCAGTCTAGCCGCTCTGTGGTGGATGGGCAAACTGTGCGCGTGACGCGCAGGTCTCTTGTTGTTGTACTGACGTTGTTGTACTGAATCGTCACCCCTGGGCTGAAGCGGTTGCTGCGTGACCCGTCCCGTGTGATATACTATACCCTTATGCAACGGCGCGCTGTTGCGCGTCGGCGCGCGCCGGCAACCGCTTATGCGGGGTATACGGCGCGAACACGATGGAGCGGCTCCGGTTGCACCGGCGTCTGTCATCGTGAGAGCGCCATAGATGTTTCGCAGTTCGGCCTACCCACCCTCCTGGAAGCTCACGGCTTCCAGGAGGGTGATACGAAAAAGGCGCATATCCAACCATCGTCATCCGTTGTTGCCAGAGTATCTGACCCATGCTGCCAAAGACGACTGCCAATCTGTTGATTATCGGACTCACCGGCAACATTGCCACAGGCAAGAGCACCATCTTGACTTATTTGGCAAACAAGGGCGCGTATGTGATTGACGCCGATAAACTGGCGCATGCGGTTATGGCTCCGGACGGACCGGCCTACCAGGCGGTGATTGACGAATTCGGGCGTGGAATTCTGAACCCTGACGGCACGGTCAATCGCAAGGCGTTGGGCGCAATTGTCTTCGCCGACCCGGTGCTGTTGCACAAGCTGGAACAGATCATCCATCCGCTGGTCTTTGCACGCATCGTGGAGCTGGTCAGCCGGTCACCGTCGCCGGTGATCGTCCTGGAGGCAGTCAAGCTGTTGGAGGCGGGGCCGATGGTGTCGCAGTGCGACGAGGTCTGGGTGGTGACGGCACGACCGGATGTGCAGTTGCGCCGGCTGGTGGAGCAGCGGGGCATGGACCAAGCAACCGCGGAGCAGCGGATGCGCATGCAGTCGCCCCAGGCTGCCAAAGTCAACCAGGCCGACCGGGTGATTGATAACAGCGGCAGCCTGGAAGCGTTGTATGCTCAACTGGATGCCATTTGGGAGGCGTTGAAGGCCAAGTATCCGCGGCGCATGGCCCAGTTGGCGCCTTCGTCTTCTTAAGACTGGTTTTAAGCCTGGTTACAGGCTGTCGGAACGGTGGAGTATAGGGACGTTGCATGAACCAATTGAAGCGCTTTTGGGACGACCATCCGGTGATCTCCAACTGGATTTTGCTGAGCATCGGGATGGTGATTATTGTTTATTTGAGCGCGCGCCATGTAGGATTCTTGCCGGGACAGTGGGCCGCGTTGCTGGGGTCTACTGTGGTGTTGGCTGGGTTGTGCGCGTGGATTATCAGTTGGGAATAATCGGTGACCGGGTGCGGTGGGCGCAACCCGGTGCATGGGATGTGGAAATCGGGGACACCGATGAGCAAGCGTGATTATTACGAAGTTTTAGGGGTGGAACGCGGCGCCGACAAGGATACGTTGAAGCGAGCCTTCCGCAAGCTTGCCCAAAAGTATCATCCCGACGTGAACAAGACGCCCGAAGCCGAGGCGATCTTCAAGGAAGTCAATGAGGCGTATCAAGTCCTCAGCGACGACCAGAAGCGTGCGGTCTATGATCGCTTTGGGCACGACGGCTTGCAGGGCGCGGGCTACAACGATTTCAGCGGCGGCTTCGGCGACCTGAGCAGCATCTTCGAGGAGATTTTCGGCGGCTTTGGCGGTAGCACCAGCCGCAGCCGCCGCACACCGCGCGCCGGAGCCGACCTGCGCGTGGATGTCACCTTGACCTTCGAGGAAGCTGTTTTCGGGACGGAGCGCGATCTGGATATCCCGCGGCTGGAGGTGTGTGACCGGTGTAAGGGCAGCGGCGCGGAGCCGCCGACCCAGCCCGTGACCTGCTCGACCTGTGGCGGGTCGGGCGAAGTGCGGCGCCGCCAGCAAAGCCCGCTCTTCGGCGCGGTGATCACCGCCACCACCTGCCCTACCTGTAGTGGGGCTGGGGAGGTGACGCCATCGCCTTGCACCAAGTGCGGCGGGGCCAAGCGCGTGCGCGTGACGCGCAAGATCAACGTCAAAATCCCTGCCGGCGTGGACGACGGGACGCGCATCCGCCTGGCGGGCGAGGGCGAAGCCGGGCACTTAGGTGGGCCGCCGGGCAATCTTTATGTGGTGGTCGCGGTGGAACCCCATCCGGTCTTTGTGCGCAACCAGTATGATGTGATGCTGGAGTTGCCCATCAACATTGCCCAGGCTGCGTTGGGCGCGACGGTGCGTGTCCCCACCCTGGAGGGAGGCGAGCAGAGTTTGGAGATTCCCGCAGGCACGCAGACGGGGCGCACCTTCACGCTGCGCGGTCTGGGCGTGCCCAAACTGCAACGCAGCGGTCGCGGGGATATGGTGGTCACGGTCAAGGTGGTGACGCCGACCAACTTGAGCAACGAGCAGAAGCACTTGTTGCGCGAATTAGCCAAGACCTTCGGCGATCAGAACATGGAGAGCCAGAACAAGAGCTTCTTCGACCGCATCTTCGGCACGGATTGAACCGCGCCGGGTTGTACAGGAGTGGAGGAGCGGCGATGCGCGGCAGCGTCTGGGTGGCGTTGCCGGGCCGGTTGGAGATCATCCCAGGGGTCGGGCGGCGGCTACGACCCCTTTTTGATTGGCTGGCGGCGCAGGCACGCCGCGCTGCGGAAAGGACAGAGATATGCAGGAGGGTTTCTCCCAGGAAGTGCCCGCGCTCGCCGCGGATGAACTGCTGGAGATCGCGGTTGTCTGTGACGGCGAGGCAGCCGAGGCGGTGAGCGAGTTGTTTAACCGCTACAACGGCGGCGGCTATGACGATGACAATGCAGAGGGCGAGGCGGGCGGTGGCGGCGCGGTCATCGAGGAGACCGGCTTCGACGACGACTACCGGCCCATTCCGGGCGTCTATCGGGTGGTGGTGAAGACCTACCTGAAGCCGGGTGTGCGGGGGGAAACAGTGCGTCGTCAACTTGAGGAAGGGCTGTGGCGTCTGAGCCTGCTCTACCCTATCCCGGAGCCGAGCCTGCGCGTGGTGCGCGAGGAGGACTGGGCGCACGCCTGGAAAAAGTTCTACAAGCCCATGCGCATCGGCACGCATGTGGTGCTCAAGCCGTCGTGGGAGGACTTTGTCCCTGCGCCCGGGGACCTTGTGGTGGAACTGGACCCCGGCATGGCCTTCGGCACGGGGCTGCACCCCACCACCCGTCTGTGTATCGCCGCGCTGGAGCGCACGGTGAAACCGGGGGATGTGGTGCTGGATTTAGGGACGGGCAGCGGCGTGTTGGCGATTGTCGCGGCAAAGCTGGGGGCAAGCCGTGTTGTCGCCACCGATATTGACCCCATTGCCGTGGCGGTCGCGACCGAAAATGTGGCGCGCAATCACTTGGCAACCGCCCCTGCCGGACCGCTGGAGATTCGCCTGGGCAGTGTCCCGGCGGATTTGACCGCCACGGTGGATGTATTGGTCGCTAATATCTTAGCCGAGGTATTGGACGGCTTGCTCGACAGCCGCTACGACAATGTGCCGTTGGCTGAGCCGGTGGCGCCGGGCGGGATGCTGGTGCTCTCCGGCATCATCGCGGACAAGGCCGAACTGGTTTTGGACGCGCTCCGGCGCCACGGTTTGGCCTTGGTGGACCGTTTGGACGAAGGGGATTGGGTGGCGCTGATCGCCCGTAAACCGGGTCAAGCTGATGCATAATTTCTTTGTGGCGGGTCTCTCCGGCGGGGTGGGCGATGCGGTAGACCTGTCGCCTGTTCAACACCAGTTGACGCGCGTGCTGCGCGTCCAGGCGGGCGAACGCATTCGCTTGCTGGATGGTGCGGGCCGCGCCTTTGTGGTGGAGATCATCGCGGCGGATCGGCGCAGCGTGAGCGGGCGGATCGCCGAAATCACCCCTGCGCCTGCTGAGCCGGGCGTGGCGGTCACGCTCTACCAATGCGCGCTCAAGGCGGATAAGCTGGAATGGGTGATGCAGAAGGCGACCGAGCTAGGCGTGACGACGCTGGTGCCGCTGATCAGCGAGCGCACGGTGGTGCGCCCGGCAAGTGCGCTGGAGCGCCGCCGCTCGCGCTGGGAGAGTATCGTGCGCGAGGCTGCCGAACAGTGCGGGCGCGGACGCTTGCCCACCATTGCCGCGCCTGCCGATTATGCCACGGTGTTGGCAGGCGCGCCCGGTCTACGCTTGCTGGCTTGGGAAGCGGCGACCGGGCAACCAGGCCTGATTCATGCGCTGGGCCGCGCCGAGTTGCCGGTGCGCGCGGTGAGTTTGCTGATCGGCCCGGAGGGCGGGCTGTCGGCTGCGGAGGTCGAGTTGGCACAGGCGGCAGGCTGGCAGCCGGTCTCCCTCGGCCCGCGTGTCCTGCGCGCCGAGACCGCAGCGCTGGCAGCGCTGGCGATTACGCTGGCTGCGCTGGGCGAACTGGGCGGTCTCAGCGCGGTGCGCCCAGCGTGACAATTATGCGCTGGGGCGGCTGCGTCGCCTGCTGCGACGGCGTGTAATAGTCATAGGCCCGATGCGCCTGGGTTTGCGCGCGCAGGGGGTAGCGCGCCAGCAGCCGGTAGGTCAGCGTGCGCGGCTCCCCGCTGGGGAAATTCTCCAAATAGAAAATGATCTGGCGCCCGGTCAACTCATAACGCGCAATCAAGCCCCGGCTCACCAAATCGTCCAAGTCGCTGCCCACAGGGCTAAAGCCGGGCGGGATGCCCACATCCGCCAGCAACGTAGTCGCCACACCGGGGCGCAGCAACTCCACCTCGGCGCTGACCTGGACTTGGTCGTTGACGACCAACTCGGTACGATCATAGGCGACGCGAATGCGCACGCCCTGGGGCGTGGAGGGTGGCAGGTCGTCGCCAGTGGACCAGGGCAGCACATAGCTGGTGATGATCTGGGCCTGAACGCTGCGCTCCCCTGTCATCACAATCTCCAGCGTTTGCCCATTCGCGGCAATGTCGTCGAAACTCACCTGTTGCACTACGTCGTCGTTGCTCTCGTCAATGGCAAGGGTCGCGGTGCGTCCGTCGCTCAGACGGAGCGTGACGGTGGCGTCGCCGCCCTCGCCGCCCTGCTGCGCAGCCAAGATCAGCGCCTTGAGCACCATGACGGTGGATTGGGTGCTGCCGTAGGCGCCGAGACGGTCGCGGCGGTCGGTCAGGAAGCGCAGACCGCGCGTCGCCAGGTCGCGATACTCTCCGGCGCGCAAGAAGGCGATGGTCACCAGCGCGGTGGTTTCTAGCGTCACCGTCTCCCCATAGCCCAATAGCCACGTGGTGGCGTTGGAGGTCCAGCGGACGCTGTCGTTGCGGTCGGGCAACGCGCGCCCGGCGAGTTCGTCCAGGAGCGGCTGCGCTGGGCTGCCTGCGGCAATCAGCGCATTGGCGGTCAGTGCCAGCAAGTAAGAGTCGGCTTCGGACGGGATCACCGCTTTGGTCAAATAGTCTACGCCGCGGCGCACGGCGTCGCTTTCGGCGTGCCCGGCGTCGGCTAAGGCCCAGACGATGTAAGCGCTGGCTGCTGGGTTGCTGCCTTCATCGGCGGAAGCGGACGCGCTGCGGTCGAAGGGTGACCAACCGCCGTCCTGTTGTTGGCGGTCCATGAGGAAGCGGGCGATGCGTTCCAAAAGCGCGGGGTCCACATAGCGCACACGGCTCATGTCGTTGAATTGCATCAGCCCATAGGCGGTGAGCAGGGTGTCGGGCGGCGGGTTGCCGTAGAGGCTGAAGCCGCCGCGCATACTGCGTACCTCAAAGGTGAGCAGGCGCTGGTAGCCCGTGTTGAGATAGCGTTCGGCGCTCATCTCAAGGCTGGGGTTTAGTTGACCGGTGCGGCGCAGATAGTCCAGGATCAGAATATTGGGGTAGTTGACGCTGCTGGTCTGCTCGAAGCAGCCGTGAGGCTGTTGCAGCATTGCGGCGAGACCGTCTACCGTTTGGGCGACAATGCCGGGGTAGAGCTTGACCGTGACGCGACCCGTGCCGGGAACTGCTGCCTCCGGTATGCCCACGGTATAGCTCTGGGTGGCGCCCAGCGCGACATTGAGGACGCGGCTCTGGGGCCGTCCGTTAGGCAAGACTTCCACGGTGCGGCGCACGGCATCGCTTGCGGCGTCACCCAGCGCGGTGACCGTGAAGTCATATTGACCGAAGGCGGTGACCCGGATGGGAATATAGACCGCGCGGACTTCCTGCGCGGCGATCTCCAGGGTCTGCTCGGCGGGACCGCGCAACTCGAACCAATCGCCCTGCTCGACGCGCAGGGTAAGGCGCTGGGCGGTGTCCAGATAGTTGTAGACGCTGATGGGGATGTCAATTTCGTCGTCTACGGTGAGAAAGCGGGGCAGGTCCGGCTCGACGAAGAACTCTTGGAAGACGCGCAGATTGGTTTGTGCGCTGCCCAGGTTGCCTTCCGTGTCCGAAGCCAAGACGGAGATGCGCCACGAGGTGATGGAATCCGCCAGGGGGAGTTCAACTTGGGCGCGTCCTTGGTCGTCGGTGACAAGCTCCGGGTTCCAGTAGAGCGTTTCCGGGAAGTATTGGCGCAGACGGGGGCTAGCGGCGCTGCCGCGGGTGGCGGTGGTCTCGGTCATGGCGGCGGGCGCCGCAGCAGGCGCCGGCTCCGCTGCGGGCGCTGCGCACGCCGCCACAACACCCAGGAGCAAACCGAGCAGCAAGGTCGCCAACAAGCGGCGCCGGGCTGTTCGCGTGCCGTCATAGAGGACGAAACCGAGCAGCGGCGCGATCAAGGCAAGCCGCCCAGCCCAGGCATACCACCAGGGCGCGTGCGCCGCGTAGGGCACGGGGGCTGTAGCGCTCTCCGCCTGCTGTTGGGCCAACTCATGGGCGAAGAGACCGTGCAGCGCCAGCTCGCGGGCGCGCGCCGCGGCGGCTGCTGGGACAGGACGCGGGACGCCCGCAATGCGGATGCTGTCCGGGTTGTCGTCATAGGGTGAGGGGTCGTCGCTGCCCAAGTCCACGAAGCCGCGGATTTGATAGCGCGGTTCCAGCAGCTCGCGTTCCAGCAAGAAATAGGTGCGCGCGAAGCCAGGGTCCTGCGCGCCCACGCTGAAGACCGACTCGTCCACAATGCTGATGCCCAGCGCGCCGGGCATGGGCGCGCCGTCGCGGCTCACCTGGATGGTCACGGTGGCGTGCTCACCGGGGCGGTAGACCTGGGCGTCGGTCTCGATGCTCACCTGCGCAGGCGCGGGGTTGACCAAGACCAACCGGCGATCACGCACGATCTCGCCGCGGTCGTTGATGGCATAGGCGTTGAGTTCCAGGGTACCCAGCAGCGAGCCGTCCATATCCAGTGCAGCTTGAGCCACGCCGTCCACTACGGGCAGCGCGGCGAGGGCAAAGGTCTGGCGTCCCTTGACCACGTCCAGATAAACGGTGCTTGCCTCGCCCGCCACATAGATGTCCACGTTGAGGGTATCGCCGATGCGTAGCTCGGCGCGATCCGGGCGCAGAAGCAATGTGTTGGGGCCGCGCTGCCCATCCAGCGTCAAGACCTGGATGGCTTCCTCACCGGCAGCGGTGACCGCGGTGAGGGTGAAGCGCGGCTCGGCGCTGAGGTCCGGCACATGGCTAAAATGCGCCAGCCCGAAGTCGTCGGTCGCCAGTTCCAGCGGCTCGGCGAGACCCGGCCCGGCGACGGTGAGCGTAGCAGGCGCCGCGCGACCGTCCGGGTAGGAGACGTTGACGTAGATGAGATTTTCCAGCCCCTCGCGCAGCGTGCCCGATTCGGGGACTGCCTCGATGAGCAGCGTCTTTTCGGCGATGGTGAGGGTTTCGTCAATGGTTTCGGCGTGGTTAGCCGTGTCCACCACCGTAATCTCGACATCCAGCTCGGCGGTGTTGTTCTCCAGCTGCCCGACGAAGTAGTCGGGGACGGTCAGCTCGTAGCGATAGCTGCCCTCGGCGTCGGTCGTGCCGGTCAGCTCGGCGACTTGCACGCGGTCTACATCGGTGACAAAGGCGCGCAACTGGACTTGCCCACCGGCGACCGGCTTGCCGAAGAAATAGTCGGCCTGGATGGTTCCGGTGGCGGTCTCACCGGGAAGATAGAAGGAGCGATCGCTGCTGAACTTGACGGCGAAACGGGGGAGCGTATAGGGCTTGACCTCAACGCTGCGGCTGCTGCTCACCGGGCCGACCTGGGCGCGGATGATGTAATCGCCGGAGGGCGCTTGGCTATCCAGCTGGAAGTCCAGCGCGGCGATGCCGTATTGCGAGGTGGAGAGTTCGCGGCGCAGGAGCTTGTTGCCGCTGGGGTCTTCGACGGTGAAGACCATGCTGCGCCGGTTTGCGGCTTGGAGCGCGAGCGTGTCCAACGCCAAGCCGCGGATGTGAATGGTCTGTCCCGGCTGGTAGACCGGTTTGTCGGTGGAGACGAGGACGTTGTAGGCGCGGCCCACATAGACCGGCTCTTCGTAGGTGATGGTGCCACGAGTGGAGGAGGCGCGCACGGTCAGGACTTGCTCCGGCGCGGCGACTTCAGCGGGCACGGTGAAGCTGACTTCCGCCAAGCCGCGGCTGTCGGTCCTGCCACTGAAGATGCGCACGCGCTCGCCGCCGGGCGCGACCAGGTCCACCGTCACAGGGCTGTCGGCGACTGGGCGTCGGGTGTTGGGGTCGCGCAACACCAGCACAAAGCTGCCGGTGCTGTTGGGCGCGAGGAAAAAGAGTTCGCCCAGCAGGGCCAACCCTGCCTCGCCGACGGTGGTGAAGCCTTGCACGAGGACGGCACGGGTGGGGCCGGGTTGGGGCGGGGGACAACCGAGCAGGAATACGGCAAGACCGGCAAACAGACGCAGAAACAGGAGACGGCGCGTGCTGGACATGGTATTCCTCCTCCTGATTTGGTTAGAACAATGCTGCACAGTGATTATGGAGCCGTTGCCGGTGCAAAGTCAACCGCGTCGCGGGTCGGAGCGGTTTGACGGCGGACGCGACTTAGGCCTATAATCAAACCTGGAAATCACTATAGTTTTTGTAGTGCGCTTGCGGCAAAAGTGTAGGACGGCTTCCGGTGAAATCAAGGTAAAGATCGCATAATCCAGGCAGCCGTGCGGCGACGGACCGCACCCGGGTGGGCCTGTCTACGATCCCAGCAGAGAGGATTTTGTCGAATGTCCAACAGTCAAAACGGCCATACGTCCAACAGCCATTCATCCGAGGGTGTGGCATCCCATGTGGAAGAGGTGGTGATCATCGGCAGCGGTCCCGCGGGCTTTACCGCCGGTCTCTATACTGCGCGCGCCAACCTGAAACCCTTGCTCTTGACTGGCAACGACTATGGCGGTCAGGTAAGCATTACCTATGAAGTGGAGAACTACCCCGGCTTTCCCGAGGGGCTGAGCGGGCCGGAGTTGGTGGAGAAGATGAAGCAACAGGCCGAAAAGTTCGGCACGCGCGTCGAATTCGACTACGTGACCGAAATCGTGGTGGACCGCCATCCGTTCCTTGTGCGCACAGCCGCGGGCAAGGAGATTGCCACCAAAGCCATCATCGCCTGCACAGGCGCGCGACCGCGCTATCTGGAAGTGCCCGGTGAGAAAGAGTTCACCGGCAAGGGCGTCAGCTATTGCGCCACCTGCGACGGCTTTTTCTTCCGCGGCAAGGACGTGCTGGTGGTGGGCGGCGGTGACAGCGCCATTGAGGAGGCGCTCTTCTTGACCAAATTCGCCACGCGCGTGCGCGTGTTGCACCGCCGCGATCAACTGCGCGCCAGCAAGATTCTGCAAGACCGCGCCTTTGCCAACGACAAGATCGAGTTTGTCTGGAACACGGTGGTCACCGAGATTGTGGGCGAGGCAGGCGGCAAGGTCACCGGCGTCAAAACCCGCAACACCGTCACCGGCGCGGAGGGACACTTGGAGACCGACGGCGTCTTCGTCTTTATCGGTCATTTGCCCAACAACGAATTGTATCAGGGCAAGCTGGAACTGGACGAGGACGGTCACCTCATCACCGACAGCAAGATGCGCACCAGCGTACCGGGCATCTTCGCCGCGGGCGAGATCATGGACAAGGTTTTCAAGCAGGTGGCGACCAGCGTGGGACAAGGCTGCGCGGCGGCGATGCAGACCGAGAAGTGGCTGGCAGAGCTGGAGACCCACGGCTACACCAGCTACGCGGACCCGCGAGTCTTCCACCAACCCAAGACGCAACCTGCGCCGGCTCTTGCGTAACAGAGCGACCGCTGGACGGCGATGAAGTTTGCTCAAATACTTGGCTGGTTGTGTCGTCGCCCAGGGTTGAAGTCCTGGGCGACCCTCATCACATAGGTTGGTACTCTGTTTCTTCCTGGAGGGGCGTAGCCGAAGCGGCTGCGCCCCCCTGCGCGCCCGGCGGTGTGATACAATCCCCCCATGTCGAACGCGCCGCAGGAGAAACCGCCCGATCGGGTTGCCACCGCGCCGGCGGCAAACTTGGCTGTGGGGGCCGGGTTGCTGGCGCTGGGCAGCGCGGCGGGCCGTGTCCTGGGCTTGGCCCGCGAGATGGTAATCGCCGCGCTCTTCGGCGCGACCGGCGAGGTAAGCGCGTTTCGCGTCGCCGCGCAAGTGCCGGTGTTGCTCTATGACTTCTTGGTCGGCGGCATGTTGAGCGCGGCGCTGGTGCCGGTCCTCAGTAGCTATGCCCAACTGCGCGCGCGGCAGGAGTTCGCCTATGTGGTGGGGGTGCTGCTCACGCTCTTTGGCGTGGGGCTGGGCCTTCTGGTGCTGGCGCTACAATGGGCCGCGCCCCAGTTGGCGTGGCTGTTGGCTGGGGGCTTCGACCGCAGTGACCCTACTCTCCTGGATTTGACGGCGCGGCTGATCCGCTGGACTGCACCCGCGGTTTGGTTGTTGGGCATGGCGGGACTGGCGACCGCTGCGCTCCATGCTCTGCAACGTTTCTCTTTTCCTGCGCTGGCGACCGCGGTTTACAACCTGGGCATTGTCCTGGTTGCGCCGCTCTTGGCGCCATGGCTGGGGATCGCCGCATTGGTGGCGGGGATGTTGGCGGGCGGCGCCGCGCAACTGGCGGTGATGGTGGTGGATTTGCGACGGGCGGGCATTGACCTGACACCGCGCCTGCGGGTGAATCACCCCGCGCTGCGGCGCATTTTCTTCCTCTATGCGCCGATTGCCGGTGGGTTGGTGGTCAGCTTGGGTCAGGTGACACTGGACCGCCGCCTTGCCAGCGCAACCGGTGAGCAGAGCATCGCATGGATGGCAAACGCTACTACGCTCCAACAGATGCCGCTGGGGTTGATCAGTGTTGCCGTTTCGCTGGCGGCTTTGCCCCAACTCAGCCGGTATCATGCTGTGGGCGATCCGGAGGGCTATCGCGCCACGTTGGGCCGCGGGCTGCGTTTGGTGCTGCTGCTGATCGTTCCGGCGGCGCTCCTGCTGTGGCTCATGGGCGAGCCGTTGACGCGCTTGCTCTTTGAGCGCGCCCGCTTCACCGCCGCAGACACGGCCCAGGTGACCGCGGCATTGGCAGTCTATGTGGTGGGAATGCTCTTTGCCGCGGTGGATTATCCGCTCAACTTCGCGTTTTATGCGCGCAACAACACGTGGCTGCCCGCGACGGTGGGGGTGATCAGCGTGGGCATCTATGTGCTTTGCGCCCTGCTGTTGATGCCGCGGCTGGGCTATCTAGGCCTAGTATGGGCGGATACCGCCAAGCAAGCCGGTCATGCGTTGATTATGCTCGCGCTGGTGGCGCGCCAAGTGGGCGGAGTGGCGGCGATGTTAGGGCCGAACTTGGGCCGGCTGGGAGTGGCGGCGGCGCTCGCGGCGGGGATCGGCTGGGCTGGAATGCAGGCAGTCGCGCACTGGCTTGCGCCTGGTCTTGTGGCGGACCTCGCGACAGTGGCGGGAGCCGGCGGCGCAAGTCTGGTTGTCTATTTGCTCTTGTTACACCGGGCGCGCGTGCCGGAGTTGACGCTGCTCACCGGCGCGGTCGCGGCGCGGCTGGGACGGCGACACACCGCTTGAGGCTCATGGCTCCTTCGCGACGAGGAACTGCCCAGCTACCCGGCTACGCCCGCGCAGGCAGGTTGACTGCCTCCTGACTCCCCCTGAGGGGACGTTGCGGCGTAGTCCAGGGTTTTCGTCCTGGGCGGTCCGGCACGCCAACCGACTGATTCGTTAAAACTCATCACCCGCCGGCGGGCACTGTGCTTTGGGGCGTATCCGGCGCGGGCGTATAATAAGCGCCAATGCAGTTGATCCATCCGCAAGGATAGCGTTGAGGAGAGGATTGGTCATGGCAAATCCACGTCGCACCACCCGGCGCACCACTGCGTCGCGCCCACGTCCGACGCCGGCGGTTGCAGTGAACGTCGCTGCCCCCACACCCCAAGCCGAGACGCCGCCCGCCAAGCGGGTGGACTGGCGCGCCGAATATTCTTACGTGGTCAACGATCTGCGCCAGTTGGGTATTGTGACCGCTGGGGTCTTTGCGCTGATGTTTCTCATCGGCTTCTTTTTGTAGCGCTGCGCCCGATGGAGATCGTGTTTCGCGGGGTCATCTGGTTTTGGCGCGGCCCCGCGCCCTGGTACTTCGTCACCGTGCCGGAGCCGCACGCGCGCGAACTGAAGGCGATCTCCGCCACAGTCACCTATGGCTGGGGCATGATCCCGGTGCAGGCGCGCATCGGCAATACGCAATGGATGACTTCGCTGTGGCCCAAAGATGACCGTTACATTGTGCCCATTAAAGCGAGTGTGCGTGTTGCCGAGAAACTCCGGGAGGACGACATGGTGACGGTCCATCTCACGGTGGGGTGAGGTACGGGGTGGAGTTTCCGGCGCGCGCAAGCTGCCCCAATCAGGGATTGTGGTCGGGGGCGGGGTCCTGCTGCGGCGTGATCACCAGCGCCGGCGCGGCGAGAAACTGGAGCGCGGCATGAAAAGCCCAGCAGAGCCAGAAGTTATGGCTGTAGAAGAATAAGATGCTGGTGGTGAGCAGCGTTGCCAACTGGAGAATCAGACTCGGCACTGCGGGGCGCGCCCATAGAATCTGCGCGGCAATGAGCGCGGCGGCTATCCACACAGCCCAGTAGCCGGGGAACTCCGGCGGTTGCGGCGCCGTGAGCAACAATTCCCAGACCCCCCCGCGCAAAAACGCCCAGTAAAACTGGGTGATGCCGCTCCAGAACACGAGCGCGCCCAGCCCGCTGTGGCGCAGCGGAGCACCGGACAAGAGGGGACGTTCACCCATTTCCAGCAGCGCGCGCACCAGCCCCAAAAGCAACAACGCGCCGAAGGCAATGCCCACGCCGAGGCCCAGGCTCAGCGACCAATCGCTGCCGCTCAGGCCCATAAGCCGAGGGGAAAGACCACCGGACAACAGGCCCAGATAGGGAACCAGCACCCAGAGCGCAGCCCACAGGCGCAGCCGCCACGCGTGGGGCAGCGCGGACTCCAGGGAACGCAGGAGGGACGTGGTCAATAGCCCAATCAGCACCCAGAACCCCGGCGCATGGGGAACCAGTTGCTCGGCAACCCAGCCCATCATGCGCGGGACAGGCGTTCCGGCGCCGGCGAACTTGCAGCGCAAAGAGAGGTTATGAACACGCTTCGCTTGCTGTTGTTGATTTTGTTGGGTGTGATTGTCATCATCTATTTCCCGCGCGGCGTGTGGCGCGAATTCAAACGAGCCTGGGCACGACGGGATTGGCTGCTGCGCGTGGCAGTGGTGGGCGTCGGCATCTACTTGCTCTACGGCCTTTTCCGCATGTATCAGCAGGGGATGCTGGATTGGTGGTGATGCCCCCCTGAAACAGACTCGGCTGCCCCAAGCCGGGCAGCCGAATGTGAAGCCGTTGACCGGACTTGAACCGGTGACCTGCGCATTACGAGGGCGCTGCTCTACCGACTGAGCTACAACGGCGCACTCCCTTTGGCTTTGTAGTATAGCCCCAATTGGGCCGGCGGGCAAGTTACGCAGGGAATGGTGGTCGGCCTGAACTCGATTTGGCGCAGGACGGGCCATGCGCGTACCATTGGCGCACGTACCTGTGTACTCGACTCCCAGACCCGCGTTTCGCGTCATGCACGGCGCGCAACGCGTAGTGACCCAGAAAGGCCTGTGCCCCGTGTCCGTCGCTCTCATGCCCCGGTTGCCCATCGGTCTGTGCGTTTACGGCATCTCCTACTCCACCGGCTATGTGGGCAAAAACAGCCCGCGTGCCCATCCACACCCGCTCACCGCGCCGGATTTTCTCGACTTGGCAGTGCGTCTTGGTCTCTCCTCGGTGGAAATGCCCCTGAGCTATATTGCCACGGATGAGAGTCCCGCCAAACTGGCGGACTTTGCCGCGCGGGTCGCGGAGCATGGGCTGGGACTGGTGATAGACGGGCCGATGCTGGAGGTGGCAACGTTCCGCCGTCACTTGGAGCAAGCCCATGCCATGGGCGCCACGGTGGTGCGCTGTATGTTGAGCCATGTGCTCTGTGGCGAGCGCGGCGCCATCGGCGGGTTGGAAGGTTGGCGCCGTCACTTGGAGGAGATGGCACGGCGCTTGGCGGAGGTCGCGCCCGTCGCCGAGGACTTGGGGCTGTGTATCGGTGTGGAGAATCACCAGGATGCCACGTCGGACGATCTGGTGTGGCTGTGCGAGACGGTCAACAGCCCGGCGGTGGGTGTCACCTTGGACACGGGCAACCCGTTGGCGGTGGCGGAGGACCCGGTGCGCTTTGCCCAGCGCGTCTTGCCCCATCTGGTGCATGCCCACCTCAAAGACTATCGTATGGTCCAGACCCCCCACGGCTATCGTCTGTTCCATTGCGCCGTCGGGACAGGTGTGGTGGATTTTGCCGCGCTCTTTGACCTCTTCGCCACTGTGCCCGGACTGGTGCCGCACATCGAGATGGCTTGGCTGGGCGAACGACATATCCGCATCTTGGACGAGGATTGGTGGGCCGGCTTTGAGCCGCGCCCGATGGCAACGCTCTTGCCGCTGTTGCGCCGCTGGCAAGGCGCGGAGCGCAATGTGGAATGGCGCACGCCCTGGGAGATCGGCGAAGATGATGTCTTGCCCGCGTGGGAGATGGCGCGCCTGGAGGAGAGCATTGCGCGCCTGCGTACCCTACTGACCGCCACCCCGGCATGAACCGGGGCGACCCAACAAGCAACCTGCCGGGATAGGCTAGGCCTCCCCGGCAGGTTGCGTTTGGCGTAATCGGAACCCCAGGGGCTATTTCAGCACGCGGGTGACATATGCGCCGTCGCGCGTATCGACGCGGATGATGTCCCCTTCGTTGACGAACATGGGAACCTGCATACGGTAGCCGGTCTCCAGTTCGACTTGCTTGGTGGGGGAGTTGGCGGTATCCCCGGCGACCGCAGCCTCGGCCCAGGTGACCTTGAGGTCCACCGTGGTGGGCAAGGTGACATTGAGCGGCTCGTTCTCATAGGACTCCAGCGTGACCACCATGTTGTCCAGCAAGAAGTCCACGACGCCTTCCAATGCCGAGGGCGGGAGCATCAACTGCTCGAAGGTCTCGGTGTCCATGAAGTGGTAAAATTCACCGTCGTTGTAAAGATACTGGACGCTGCGCGTGTCTAGGCGGACATCCTTGACGCGCGCCCCGTTGTTGTAGGTCTTTTCAACTGTGGCGCCGGTACGCACATTGCGCACACGCAGGCGAATGGTCGCGCCGCCGCGCGCCATCTTGATGTGCTGGTAATCCAAGACGCGCCAGAGTTGGTTGTCTTCCTCGTAGATATTGCCCCTGCGTAAAGTTTGTACTTCAGCCATGAATTGGTTTCCTCAAGGTTGGGCAGAATCGGCAATCGAATTTGCGCGATCCGTGTAAAAATCTCACAAATATACGGCGCGTTGATTGCACCGTGCGTCCTGGGCGCAGTCCCACCGTTTCTTCCTGATCATTCCTGATCATTCCTGATCATAGATAGTATATGGGGGCCGCCGCCGCCTGTCAAAGCGGCACACTATCGGCGCGTGAAGGGAGTTCGTCGCGGCAAAACAGCTACTGGGTGAACTGGCTGAGCGCCAAGCGCAGGCGCTCTTCGACGCCCTCGGCGCTCTTGGGCAGTCGTTGCACTGCGCGCTGCGCCTCGACCACGCTGTAGCCCAGAGCAATCAACGCGTCCACCACCTCCGTGTCCACGTCCGGCGCGCCGGTGGGCATGACAAAGCCTGCACTCTGTTTCACCTTGTCGCGCAGTTCGAGCACAATTTTTTCCGCCGTGCGTTTGCCCACACCGGGGACGCGCGCGATCAGGCCCGGCTCCTCGGAGAGAATCGCCAGTTTGAGCGCATGGGGAGCGAGCACGCTCAGGGTCGCCATCGCGACCTTCGGCCCCACGCCGTTCACCCCCAGCAGCAATTCGAACATGGCTAGCTCGGCTTCTTCGCGGAAACCGTACAGGCTGAGCGCGTCTTCGCGCACCAGCAGATAGGTGTGCAGCAGGATTGGCTCCCCCACGCCGGCGGACAGCGCCAGCGCGTCGGGTACAAAGACCTTCAGCCCGATGCCGCCGCCCCCCCCGCCGACCTCGACGACCAGATAGTCTTTGCCCTGGGCGGTGACAACGCCGCGCAGCGAGCGGATCATGGCAGCCTCCCCGCGGGGCTAGAACGGGCAATGTATTCCCTGCACGCAAGCCGTCTGCGGTTCATTCGGAATCGTCGCCGGCAAATTTGTAGCCGATGGCATGGACGGTGAGGATACGCGTCGGGTGGGACGGCGTGTCCTCGATCTTGTTGCGCAGGCGCCGGATCGCGACCTCCACCAAGTTGGTCCCCCCTACCAAATCATAGCCCCAGACCTGCTCGAACAGCTCGACCTTGCTGATAGGGCGATTAGGGCGCTGCATGAGATAGTGGAGCAGCCGGTATTCGATGGGCGTCAAGTGGACCGGGCGTCCTGTGACTGTGACGGTCTGGGTGCGCTCGTTGAGTTTGATGCCGTTGAGGGAGATTTGCTCGGTGAGCGGGCGCATCTCCACCATGCGGACTCGGCGCAGAATGGCTTCGATGCGTCCTTCGACCTCGCGCAGGCTGAAGGGTTTGGTGACGTAGTCGTCTGCGCCCAGATCAAAGCCCTGGACAATGTCCTCGGTGCGGTTGAGCGCGGTGAGCATGACCAGGGGCACGTCGGAGAAGGTGCGTACTTGGCGGCAGACTTCGAAACCGCTCATGTCCGGCAACATGATGTCCAGCAAGACCAGTTCAATCGGCTCGTGACGCAATTTCTCCAGCGCATCGGCCCCGGTTGCGGCAACTGTCACCTGATGCCCTACGCGCTCCAGCGACAATTTGAGCATTTTCTGGATGGAGACTTCATCTTCGACGACCAAAATGTTGACCAGGAGCCGCGTGGGGTGGTTGGGCGAGTTCGCAGGCGTCGTCATGAGAGCACCAGGACAGGGGATGGCGCGCCGGGGAATTGCTTGCGCCCGGCGCTGGGTTAATCTTGCGCTTCCTCGGCAGCAGCGACGCGTCGGCGATAAAGGAGCGACTGCAAGTGGCAAATGGCGACGGCAATGCCGTCCGCCGCATCGTCCGGGCTAGGGGCGCTGTCCAGGTCCAGGATGCGCTGCACCATCTCCTGGACTTGGCGCTTACCGGCGTTGCCGTAACCGGCGATGGCTTGCTTGACCTCGGCGGGCGTGTACTCGGCAACGTCCAGCCCCTCCAGGGCGGCTGCCAAGAGCACCGCCCCGCGCGCTTGCCCGACCGAGATGGCGGTGGTGACATTGCGCCCAAAGAAGAGCTTCTCCACCGCCACCGCTTGGGGAGCAAACTCGCGGATCAGCCCGCGCAAGTCCTCGAAAATTTCGCGCAAACGCAAGTGCATGGCGGTGTCGGGTGCGGTGCGCAGCACGCCATACGCCAGCAAGAGCATGTCGCCCGTTTCTGTGCGCGCCACCACCCCATAGCCGGTGGTTGCGGTTCCCGGGTCAATGCCGATCACGACGTCCATGCGCGTCTGTGCCCACTCGCCTAGGCGAACTGGGCAACCATCTCGTCGGTCAATTCCAGGTTGTGGTAGACATGCCCCACGTCGTCCAGGTCCTCCAGCGCTTCGATCAGGTTGAGCACCGCAGTCGCCTGCTCGGCGTC